>JBBDWW010000324.1:0-18870 GCA_040902645.1 Dongiaceae bacterium
AGGAAGCCGGCACCGCGACCGAAATCGTGGCGGTCGCCTGCGGCACCACCCAGAGTCAGGAGACGATCCGCACCGCGCTCGCGATGGGCGCCGATCGCGGCATCCTGGTCGAGCATGACGGTGTGCTCGAGCCGCTCGCCGTCGCCAAACTTCTGAAGGCCGTGATCGATCGCGAACAGCCGCGCCTCGTCATCGCCGGCAAACAGGCGATCGACGACGATTCGAACCAGACCGGGCAGATGCTGGCCGGTCTGCTCGGCTGGGCGCAGGGAACTTTCGCCTCGAAGATCGCCGTCGACGGCGATTGGCTTCACGTGACGCGCGAGGTTAACGAGGGGCTGGAGAAGGTCGACATCAAGCTGCCGGCGGTGATCACCACCGATCTGCGGCTGAACGAACCGCGTTATGCTTCGCTGCCGAACATCATGAAGGCCAAGAAGAAGCCGATCGAGACGCTGAAGCCGGCGGATCTCGGCGTCGACCCGACCCCGCGCCTCAAGGTGCTGAAAGTCAACGAACCGCCGAAGCGCCAGGCCGGCGTGAAGGTCGGTTCGATCGCCGAGCTGATCGACAAGCTCAAGAACGAAGCCAAAGTCATCTGAGGAGGACGCATCCATGACCGCACTCGTCCTCGCCGAACACGACAACAAGAATTTCAACGCCGCGACCCTGCATGCCATCACCGCCGCCAAGGCCGTCGGTGGCGACATTCACATTCTGGTCGCAGGTGCCGGTTGCCAGTCGGTTGCCGATCAGGCTGCCAAGGTCGCCGGCGTGGCCAAGGTGCTGCTGGCCGACGATGCATCGCTCGAACATCGGTTGGCCGAGAATGTCGCGCCCCTGATCGCCAGGCTCGCCGCGAACTACGATCACGTGCTGTCAGTCGCCACGACCACCGGCAAGAACGTGATGCCGCGCGCGGCAGCCCTGCTCGACACGCAGCAGATATCCGAGATCGTCGCTGTCGAAAGCCCGGACACGTTCCTCAGACCGACCTATGCCGGCAATGCGATGACGCTGGTGCAGTCGGGCGACAAGGTGAAGATGATCACCGTGCGCGCCACCGGGTTCGAGCCGGCCGCAGCGGAAGGCGGCAGCGCCGCGATCGAGAATGTTTCGGGTGCCGGCGATTCGGGCCTGTCGAAATTCGTCGGCCGTGAAGTTCATAAATCGGAGCGGCCGGAATTGACCTCGGCGCGGATCGTCGTATCGGGCGGGCGCGGTATGCAGTCGGGCGACAATTTCAAGCTGCTCGAAGCGGTCGCCGACAAGCTGGGGGCCGCTGTCGGCGCCTCGCGCGCAGCCGTCGATGCCGGTTTCGTGCCGAACGACTATCAGGTCGGCCAGACCGGCAAGATCGTAGCGCCGGAGCTTTACATCGCCGTTGGCATTTCCGGGGCGATCCAGCATCTCGCGGGCATGAAGGACAGCAAGGTGATCGTCGCCATCAACAAGGATGAGGACGCACCGATATTCCAGGTGGCCGATTATGGGCTGGTCGCGGACCTGTTCCAGGCGATGCCGGAATTTGCTGCCGAGCTTCAGAAACAGACGGCGGCCTGAATCGGGTCGCCGCACGAAAGGCAGAATCGGAATGGAGATCAAGACCGTCGGCGTAATCGGCGCGGGCCAGATGGGCAACGGCATCGCCCATGTGGCGGCACTGGCCGGCTGCGACGTGCGGCTTGTCGACATCGATTCGGCGCAGATTGCCAAGGCCAAGGAGACGATTGCCGAGAATCTCGGCCGTCAGCTCCGCCGCGAGAAGATCAGCCAGAAAGATCGCGATGCCGCGCTGGCGCGAATCAAGACCGGCACCGACATGGCGCTGCTGGGCGATTGCGATTTCGTCATCGAGGCGGCAACCGAGAACGAAGCGGTCAAACGCGAGATCCTGAAGACGATCTGCCCGTTGTTGCGTGCCGATGCGATCATCGCTTCGAACACCTCGTCGATCTCGATCACGCGGCTTGCCGCGGCCACCGACCGGCCGGCCAAGTTCATCGGCATGCATTTCATGAACCCGGTGCCGCTGATGGAGCTGGTCGAGCTGATCCGCGGCCTCGCGACAGACGACGACACCTATCAGGCGGTGCAACAGCTCGCGACCCGGCTCGGCAAGGTGACGGCGCGCGCCGAGGATTTCCCGGCCTTCATCGTCAATCGCATCCTGCTGCCGATGATCAACGAGGCGATCTATACGCTCTACGAAGGCGTCGGCGGCGTCGAATCGATCGATACCGCGATGAAACTCGGTGCACATCATCCGATGGGGCCGCTCGAGCTCGCCGATTTCATCGGGCTCGATACCTGCCTCGCCGTCATGCAGGTGCTGTACGAGGGTCTCGCGGACACCAAGTATCGCCCCTGCCCGCTGCTGGTGAAGTATGTCGAGGCCGGCTGGCTCGGCAAGAAGGTCGGGCGCGGTTTCTACGATTATTCGAGCGAGCCGCCGACCCCGACGCGGTAAGTGCGGGCGCACGCGAGCGCGCCTAGTCGGGCGCCCCGATAAAATACCGGATCAGCGCCTCGGCCTCGGCTGAATCCCATTCCGCGGGACCGAGCAGATAACCGACGCCATTACCGTCGCGATCGACCATGATCGTGGTCGGCAGGCCCGCGAACCCGAGCGCGTGGCCGATCGTGCTGGCGGGGTCGAGTGCGACGGGCAGATGGTCGAGCCCGAACTCTCTGTAGAACGGCAGCACCGCCTCGGCGCCGTCGATGTCGAAGGAAATCGGCAGCACCGCGAAGTCCGTACCGCCCATCGCCGCCTCGAGCCGGTCGAGTGCCTTCATCTCGACCCGGCAGGGCGCGCACCAGGTCGCCCAGAGATTGACCAGCAAAACCTTGCCCTCGAAATCGGCGAAGGACATCTCGACGCCATTTTCATCGGTAAATGGTTGGGCCGGCATTGGCCGCGGCGCGTCCATGAGGGTAAAGTCCGCGACCGTACCGGAGGTCGGAGGGCCCGGCGTTTCCGCCTCGCGGGCCACCCACCAGGCGCCGGTTCCGGCGGCGCCGAGGCCGAGCAGGATCGCGCCGGTTAACAGAAGCTTTTTCGTCGCATTCATGGCCAGACGTTCATGACCTCAGAGCGCCCGAAAGACAAGAAGAGCCACACGGCCGCCACCGCGCTGCCCGACGACGGCGCCGGCCCGGCCAGTGCGATCTGGGGCGGACGGTTCGCGGCCGGTCCGGCCGAAATCATGGAACGGATCAATGCCTCGATCGGCTTCGATCAGAGGCTCTATGCCCAGGATATCGCCGCCTCGAAGGCGCATGCCGCCATGCTGGTGCGCCAGGGGATCGTGGGCGAGGCCGACGGCGCCGCCATCCTGCACGGGCTCGACCGGGTTCTCGAGGAGATCGAAAGCGGGCGTTTCGAGTTCAGGAGCGCGCTCGAGGACATTCACATGAATGTCGAGGCCCGGCTTGCCGAGCTGATCGGCGATGCGGCCGGGCGGCTGCACACAGCGCGCTCGCGCAACGACCAGGTGGCTACCGATTTTCGCCTCTGGGTGCGCGATGCGATCGACGGGCTCGATGCGAAACTGCTCGAGCTGATCAACGAGCTGCTGGATCGTGCCGAGGAAAATGCCGGTGCGACGATGCCGGGCTATACCCACCTGCAGCCGGCACAGCCTGTCACGTTCGGCCACCATCTGATGGCCTATGTCGAAATGTTCGGCCGCGATCGCAGCCGCTTCGCCGATGCGCGCAAGCGTCTCAACGAATCGCCGCTGGGTGCGGCGGCGCTTGCCGGCACGTCGTTTCCGATCGACCGGCAGATGACGGCGAAGGCGCTCGGTTTCGACCGGCCGATGGCGAACTCGATGGACGCCGTATCCGATCGCGATTTCGCTGTCGAGTTCCTGATGGCCTGCTCGCTGACGGCGATCCATCTCTCGCGGCTCGCCGAAGAGATCGTACTCTGGGTGTCGGACGGATTCCGCTTCGTCAAGCTCTCGGACGCGTTCACAACCGGCTCGTCGATTATGCCGCAGAAGCGCAACCCCGATGCCGCCGAGCTGGTGCGCGGCAAGGCGGGGCGCATCCTCGGCGCCCTGGTGTCGCTTTCGGTCATGCTCAAGGGCCTGCCGCTCAGCTACGGCAAGGACATGCAGGAAGACAAGGAACCGGTGTTCGAGGCGGCCGATGCACTATCGCTGATGATCTCGGCGATGGCCGGCATGATCTTCGACATGAAACCGGATATCGACGCGATGCGCCGCGCGGCCGAATCCGGTTTCATCACGGCGACCGATCTGGCCGACTGGCTGGTGCGCGAAGCGGGGATGCCGTTCCGGGAGGCGCATCACGTCACCGGCGCGCTGGTCGCACTGGCCGAGCGGAAGGGGTGCGGACTGGCCGATCTGTCACTCGACGATATTCAGAAGATCGATGCTCGGATCAGCGCCGGTGTATTCTCGGTGCTGGCCGTGGAAAAATCGGTCCATAGCCGCTCCAGCGAAGGTGGAACGGCGCCGCAAAATGTCGGACGCGCCATCGCGGCGGCCCGGAGGAATCTGAAATGATCGTGCTATCCCGCCTGTCGACCGAAACCATGACCCGCCGCCGTTTTTCCGGGCTTTCTGTTCTCACGCTGCTGCTCGGCGGCGCCTTCACGCTGGCGGCCTGCGGCAAAAAGGGCGATCTCGCACCGCCGCCGGGCGAGCCGGACGATTTCGGCCACCAATATCCGGACCCCACCCAGGAATGAACCGCTTCGCCTATCGGGACGGTCGCCTTTACGCCGAGGATGTCGATATCGGTGCGATCGCTGCCGGGATCGGTACGCCATTTTACTGCTACTCGAGCGGCGCGATCGAGGATGCCTATCGCGAATTCGCCTCCGCCCTTTCAGGGCTCGATGCCGAGATCTGCTACGCGGTGAAGGCAAACGGCAACCTGGCCGTGATTGCCACGCTGGCGCGGCTTGGCGCCGGCGCCGACATCGTTTCCGAAGGCGAATTGCATCGCGCGATCGCAGCGGGCGTGCCGGCGAACCGTATCGTCTTTGCCGGCGTCGGCAAGACCGGACCGGAGATGAAGGTCGCGCTCGAAGCGGGTATCCGACAGTTCAACGTCGAATCGGCGCAGGAACTCGCTCTGCTCGACGGGATCGCACGGGACATGGGGCGCCGGGCGCCGGTCGCATTGCGGATCAATCCCGATGTCGATGCGAAGACCCATGCCAAGATTTCGACCGGCAAAGCCGAGAACAAGTTCGGCATCGAGCCGGAGCGCGCGCGTGAACTCTATATCGCGATGCACGACATGCCGGGCATCGCGATCGAAGGAATCGCCGTCCATATCGGCTCGCAGCTCATGGATGTGGCACCCTATCGCGCCGCCTTTGCCCGCATTGCCGATCTGACCCGCGACATGATCGGGGCCGGCATTGCGATCCGCAGCGTCGATTTGGGCGGCGGGCTCGGCATCAATTATGGCGAGGAGCACGCACCGTCCCTTTCCGACTACGTCGCCGCCGTGCGCGAGACGGTGGCGCCGCTCGGGCTGCCGATGGTGTTCGAGCCCGGTCGGCGAATGGTCGGCGAGGCCGGCATTCTCGTAACGCGGGCGATTTATGTGAAACGCGGCCGCGAGCGGACGTTTCTGATTGTCGATGCCGCGATGAACGATCTGATCAGGCCGACACTATACGAGGCCTATCACCCCATCGTGCCGGTGCGCGAACCGACATCCGATGCGCCGGTCGAGCGCGTCGACGTGGTCGGACCGGTTTGCGAAAGCGGCGACGTGCTGGCCGAGCAGCGGCCGCTGCCGCCGGTCGAAGCCGGCGATCTCCTGGCGATCGGCGCCTGCGGCGCCTACGGTGCCGTGATGGCCTCGGGCTACAATGCGAGATTGCCGGCGCCGGAAATTATGGTGCGCGGAGCCTCTCACGCGATTGTCAAACCGCGCCCGGGACACGAGATTATAATCGGACAGGATCGGATACCGGACTGGATCGATCGTCCGGCCGGCGCCCGCAAACGCGTCGTTGCGTGATCGGGGTTGCATGAATGAGACGGCGGATCTGAAAGAACCCATCCGGCGCGGGCGAGCCGCAGACCGTCTCGGCGCCCGGCTCGCTGTGGCCCGCGCGGTGCTGTTATGGGAACGGCTGTGGCCGGCTTTATGGCCCACGACCGGCATCGTCGGCCTCTTTGGGCTCTTCGCCGTATTCGATGTCGGCCCTGCGTTGCCGGGCTGGCTCCATGCCGTACTGCTCGTCGGCTTCGCAGCCGGCCTCGCTTTGGCGCTCTGGCGCGGTCTCGCCGCCCTTAGATTGCCGGACGATCGCGCGGCCGGGCGCCGGCTCGAGCAGGCAAGCAACCTTTCGCACCGGCCGGTCACGACACGCAATGACTGGATCGAGATCGGGCGTGGCGATGCCGGCGCCGTCGCCCTGTGGGACGCGCATCGGCGTCAGCGTGCGGCGGCATTGGCGCGGTTGCGGATTGGGGTGCCGAAGGCCGGGCTTGCGGCCCGCGACCCGTGGGGATTGCGCGTCGCGCTGGTGCTGCTGCTGGTGATCGGCGTCGTCGCCGCGCGCGGTGATCTCGGTTTGCGCTTCGGCCGCGCGCTGCTGCCCGACTTCGCCGCAGACGCTGCGACGACACCGGTTGCCTACGATATCTGGATCACGCCACCGGCCTACACCCGCGTTGCACCGGTTCTGCTTTCGACCAACAGCGATCCCGAAACGCAGCCGACGGAACTGCGGGTGCCGGAAGCGAGCATATTGATCGCGCAGTATTCCGGCGGCAGCGGCGACCCGGTTCTTGCGGTGGGCGAGATCGAATCGCCGTTCGGCGCCGTCGACGGCAGTATCTGGCGCCTCGAAACCCAGATCCTGACCGGCGAGCGCCTCGCGCTGCATCAGGGCGGCGGCGAGATCGCCAGTTGGCCACTCCGTGTTGTGCCCGACCTGCCGCCGGATATCGCCTTCGGTCAGCCGCCCGATCGCACCGAACGCCACGCGCTCCGGGTCGACTATCAGGCGAGCGACGATTACGGCATTTCATCCGTCGCCGTCCGGATCGAGCGCGCGGACGGTCGCATCGGGCCCGGCGATATTGCGGAGATCGAGTATGCCTTGCCGATGCCGGCAATCGGCGAAGTCGAAATTGCCGGTTTCGGCTTCAACGATCTGACGGCGCATCCATGGGCGGGTCTGCCGGTTGAGATCGTTCTCGAAGCGATCGATGCTGCCGGCCAGTCGGGTGTCAGCGAGACCGTCACAATGGAACTCCCGGAACGACCGTTCCGCCACCCCGTTGCGCGCGCCATTGTCGAACAACGCCGCCGGCTGATTGCCGAAGGCGAGGAGGCGGTCGCCGAAATTGCCGACAAGCTGCGCCGGCTGGGCGCCCGACCGGAACTCTACGACCACGACGTCGTCGTAACGCTGGCGCTGTCCACCGCCTCAGCCCGGCTGATTCTCGGCGAAGATACGCCCGAGACAGTTCCCGAAGTCGTGAAGCTCCTCTGGGACACTGCGTTGCGGGTCGAGGAAGGCGAGGTGGCGCTGGTCGAACAGCGGCTGCGCGAGCTGCAGCGGGAGCTGCAGGAGGCACTGGCGAACAACGCACCCGAAGAAGAGATCCAGCGCCTCATGGACGAATTGCGGGCCACGCTGGACGAGTTTCTCGAGGCGCTGGCCGAACGCATTCAGCGCGATTTCGAGCAAGGGTTCGAGCAATCGCCACTCGACGAAGAGGCGATGGAACTGACTCGCGAGGATCTGCAGGAACTGATCGACCAGGCTGAACAGCTCTCCGAATCCGGCGCGCGGGAAGCAGCACGGAGCCTGCTGGCCGAGTTGCAGCAGATTCTGGAGAACCTGCGCGCCGACCCGATGCTGGCCCAGCCGCAGGACGGCTCCAACGAAGCGATGGAACTGCTCGAGGACATGGAAGAGTTGATCCGCGGACAGCAGAGCCTGCTCGACCGCACGTTTCGTGAATCGCAGGAACCCGTACCCGACGGCGAGACCGCCGATCTGGGCGCCGAAGCTGCCGAGCAGGAGGATCTTCGCTTCGATCTCGGCGAGATCATGCGCCGGCTTGCGGAAATGACCGGCGACATTCCCGAGAATCTCGGCAATGCCGAACAGGAAATGCGCGGCTCGCATGGCGCCCTGTCCCAGGGCGATGCAACCACCTCGGCCGACGCCCAGGTCCGCGCCCTCGACCAACTGCAACAGGGCGCACGGCAGATGCGCAGCCAGTTGCGCGACCAGCTTGCCAGGCGTCCGGGCGGCGGTCCGATGGATATGATGCGGGGCGAGAACCGCGATCCGTTCGGCCGCGACGAGGGTAGCGGCGGCATGATCGACACCAGCGACATAGCGATCCCCGAAGAGGCGGACCTGCAGCGTTCACGCGAGATTCTCGACGAATTGCGGCGCCGTGGTGCCGATCGCACCCGACCCGAGGTCGAGCTGGACTATATCGAGCGGCTGCTGCGGCGGTTCTGATCGCCCTGGGGTGCCTGTCGATGGCCCCGGCAGGCCCACTCACTCCGTCGGCGGCTCTTCCGTAAATGTAATCGCCGCACGCGCGGCTTCGGCCGGCGGTTCTTCGATCGCGATGCGATAGCGCAGGGTTTCGCCGGCCTGCAGCGCCGGCCGGGGCGCTGCGTAGACGCGCTCAAGAACCGTCTGGTCCGCGTCGTTGCGCAGCATGACAAGCAGGTTGGGCACCGCCATGTCGGCCTCGGTCGCGTTACGAATCTCGCCTTCGATCTCGATCACGTCGGTACCATCGACATTGCGCCGGACATGGGTAGGCTCACCGAGTTCGAGCCCCTCGCCCACCGCAGCCACGTCGAGGCCGATGCGCTCATACAGCGGCGCAACTTCCGGCCAGCGTTCGACGATCCGTTCGCGCGCCACATAGGCGATCGACGCCGCCAACCCGACGATCAACAGCAACAGGATGAGCCCGAGCCAACCGCCGCCACCGGACCGCCGCCGCTCGCGCGAAGGCATCGTTGGCGGCACCACGACCGAGTCGGGCCTGGTGTCGCGGTCGATCAGATCGGGCAACAGGTCGACCCGCTTCGGCATATCGGCGGGCGGCAATTGCAGCCAGATATGGCCGCAACGCGTGCAACGGACCTTCCGGCCGTCGGGCGCGATCGACGACGGTTCGACCGAGTAACGGGTCGCGCAAGCCGGACAGGTTACGATCATGATTGGCGGATTTCCGCGGCTCCCCTTGCAGCCTTATAGGTTGAAGCGATGAAGCGGGCAAGGCAAGCCCCGCGGAATGGGTATGCTGGACGGCAGGGGACCCGCATGCGATTCTCGCGCCCTCCAATTCGATCCAAATGTGGCAAGAGGCGCCGGGACCTTGGTTCTGTTCGAGAACGTCGGGCTGCGCTACGGCGACGGCCCTGAAATCCTTCAAGACGTGTCATTCGAGCTGGCGCCGGGATCGCTGCATTTCCTGATCGGCCCCAGCGGCTCGGGCAAGTCCTCCATGCTGCGCATGATCCACCGGGCCTTGCGGCCGAGCGCCGGGCGCATTTCTCTGTTCGGCCGCGACCTGGCCGAAATCGCTCACGACGAGTTGCCCGACATGCGCCGGCGCGTGGGCATCGTGTTCCAGGATTTTCGTCTGATCGACCATCTCACCACCTTTGACAATGTCGCTTTGCCGTTGCGCGTACGAGGCGTCGCATCCAGGGAAGTCCGCCAGCACGTGACCGAACTGCTGCAATGGGTTGGCCTCAACGATCAGATCGAGGCCCTGCCCCCCACCTTGTCCGGCGGCCAGCAGCAGCGTGCCGCGATCGCGCGCGCCGTCATCGGCCGGCCGGATCTGCTGATCGCCGACGAACCGACCGGTAATGTCGACGATGCGATGGCGGTGCGACTGATGTATCTGTTCGAGGAGTTGAACCGTCTTGGGACCACCGTGCTGATCGCGACCCACAACGAGGCGCTTGTTGAACGCTTCGGTCATCGTCAGATCAGGATCGAACAGTCGCGCGTTGGGCTTTTGCCTGCCCGCGGCGGACAGGCTCGCTGAATGCGGTTCCTGCGCAGCGATCTGCCCCTCGACCGCGACAGCGCCTGGCAGTATCTGCCATGGATCCTCGCCATGATGGTCTATCTGGCCGCACTTTCCCTGGCCGGCGCGACGACGCTCGGCGGCGCGCTCGAAGGCTGGAAGCGCGGGCTGGTGGGTCAGTTCACGATCCAGATCCTGCCGGTCGAAAGCGCCGCCGACGCGGATCCGGAGGCAGCGCGCGCCGAACGTGCGGCCCGGGTGCAGACGGTGATCGATCACCTGAAAACAATCGAATCGGTCGAATCCGTGCGCGTCCTGGAAGCCGAGGCGACGCAGGCACTTGTCGAACCCTGGCTCGGTCCGGCCGACGAGGCACTTAACCTGCCTTTGCCCGATGTGGTGGCGGTGACTGCGCGCGACGAAGGCGCCTTGAGCGCGAACGCGATCGAGGCGCGCCTCGCAAATGCCGGTGTTGCAATCGTCGTCGACGATCACGGCCGTTGGGCCGCGGAACTGGTGCGCTTCGCTCGCGGCCTGCAAATACTGGCCATCCTGATCGTGGCGATCGTGGCTGCGGCCGGCGCACTGGTCGTTTACTTCGTGACCCGTACCGGACTTGCGGTCCATGCGCGCGTGATCGAGATCGCGCATCAGGTCGGCGCGCGCGACGTATACATTGCCCGACAGATCCAGCGCCACGCACTGGGGCTCGGGTTGCTCGGTGGAACGATCGGCGTCGCATTGGCGGCGCTCACCTGGTGGGGGCTCGGCCTGCTGGTTTCCTTCGCGGCCGTGCCGTTCCTGCCGGCTATGGCACCGGACTGGACGATGTGGCTGTGGTATGCGCTGCTGATCCCGGCGGCGGGATTGCTGGCGATGGTGAGTGCACGACGCACCGTGCTCGCCACGCTGCGCCGGATGATGTGAGGCGCGCGATGCGACGTATCAGCCGACTCTTCTGGTTGTTGCTCCTGCTGGTCCTGCTCTGGTTTGGCGGGTTTCTCGCTTTCGTCGCCGGATTGCCGGAGACGGCCGATGCGCCGGAGCGCAAGACCGACGCGATCGTGGCACTCACCGGTGGCGCACAGCGCGTGGCCGAAGCGATGCGGCTCCTTGCCGATGGCAGCGGCCAGCGATTGCTGGTGACGGGTGTGCATGGCGACGTGCTGCTTCCGGAGCTGGTTGCCCAACTGCCCGATGGCGGCAGCGATCCGGCCATCGCAGCCGCGATCGAGTGCTGTGTCGATCTCGGCTATGTTGCGCGCGACACCGCGGGCAATGCGCGCGAAACCGCCGCCTGGATGCGCGAACATGGATTTACCTCGTTGCGCCTCGTAACGGCCGACTATCATATGCCGCGCAGCCTGTTGCTGATGCGCTGCGCGATGCCGGATATGGAGATTCTCGCTCACCCGGTTTACCCGCAGAATGCGACCGGACGCGGCTGGTTCGAGAACGCCAACGCGTTCGCGATTGCGGCGGGCGAATTCGTCAAATACTGGGCGACGCGGCTCACCGGCTGCGACGCATTCGACTGACCCGCGACGAGATCGACCGCCGCCATGCGCTGGCTCCGCTCCCTTCTCTTCAATTTCGGTTTCTATGGCTGGACCGCCTTGATGGTGATCGCCGGAATTTTCCTGCTGCCGTTTCGCTGGCAGGCGATGCATGTGGTTGGCCGGTTATGGGCGCGCGGCACGATGGCACTGCTGCGGATCATCATTGGTCTCGACTGGCGGATCGAAGGCGCGGAGAACATCGCGGCCGGACCGGCGATCTATGCGAGCAAGCATCAGTCGACCTGGGACACGCTGATCTTCGCGCTGCTGTTGCGCAATCCGGCCTATGTGCTGAAGCGTGAACTGCTCTGGATCCCGCTGTTCGGCCAGCTGCTCGCCCGCTCGCGGCCGATCGGCGTCGACCGCAGTGCCGGGGCGGCTGCATTGCGTGCGATGCTCGCCGACGCCGAACGCGCGGCAGCTGCCGGACGGCCGATCGTCATCTTTCCCGAAGGCACCCGCACCGCGCCCGGCGAGAACCGGCCCTACCATCCCGGCATCGCGGCGCTCTATCACCGACTCGGCCTGCCTGTGGTCCCGATCGCGCTCGATTCGGGGGTCTATTGGGGCCGCCGGCGCTTCGAGAAGCGGCCCGGCAGGATCACCATCGCAGCCCTGCCGGCGATCGCCCCGGGGCTTGATCGCCGGGCCTTCATGGTCGAGCTGGAGCGGCGGATCGAAGGCCGCAGCCGAGCTCTGGCGGGCGACACGGGCGTTTCCTGACGCACCGCGCACGGCTATCCACCGCCACTGCCGCATGGCCGGCGAAGAAACCCAAGGATAACCCGGAAAGCATTGATTTCAGACACTAAATCTCCACATAACTCGGTGGATTTCTTTCGAATTAGGTGGAAACAGAAGGCGAACGCTAGTATCCTTCTCTGCCCCGCGAGCCGGTCTCGAGTGACCGCACGCGGGGCACTCCCTTGAGGATGCCGATGGCACAGATTTCCGCGATCGCCCAGCAGATCTGGGACATGAAGTACCGCCTCAAACAGGCGGACGGCGCTGCCATCGACAAGACGGTCGAGGATAGCTGGCGCCGGGTTGCTCGCGCGCTGGCGGAGCCCGAGCGCGATCCAGAGCTGTGGGAACAGCGCTTCTATGAGGCGCTCGAAGGTTTCCGCTTCCTGCCGGCGGGCCGCATCATTGCCGGCGCCGGGGCGGCGCGGAACGTGACCCTGTTCAACTGCTTCGTCATGGGCACGATCCCGGACGATATGGGCGGCATCTTCGAGCATCTGCGCGAGGCCGCCCTCACCATGCAGCAGGGCGGCGGCATCGGATACGATTTCTCCTCGCTCCGTCCGCACGGCGCGCCGGTCAAGGGCGTCGGCGCCGATGCGTCGGGCCCGCTCTCGTTCATGGACGTGTGGGACGCGATGTGCCGCACCATCATGAGCGCCGGCTATCGCCGCGGCGCGATGATGGCGACGATGCGTTGCGACCATCCCGACATCGAGGCGTTCGTCGCCGCCAAGCACGAGGCCGGTCGGCTGCGCATGTTCAACCTCTCGGTGCTGGTCAGCGATCCCTTCATGGAGGCGATCAAGAAGGATGCGCCCTGGGAATTGAAATTCAGCGGCACGACCTTCCGCGTCGTGCAGGCGCGCGATCTCTGGGACAAGATCATGCGGGCGACCTTCGCTTATGCAGAGCCCGGCGTGATCTTCATCGACCGCATCAACAAGCGGAACAATCTGCATTACTGCGAGACGATCAGCGCGACCAACCCGTGCGGCGAGCAGCCGCTGCCGCCTTATGGCGCCTGCCTGCTCGGCTCGATCAATCTCGCGACCTTGGTCATGGATCCATTCGAACCCCATGCTGCGCTCGACATGGAACAGCTCGACAGGCTGGTCCCGCTCGCGGTGCGGATGATGGACAATGTCATCGACATCTCGAAATTCCCGCTGCCGCAGCAGACCCTGGAGGCGCGTGCGAAGCGCCGCATCGGCCTCGGCATCACGGGGCTCGGCGATGCGCTGATCATGTGCGGCGTGCGCTACGGTTCGAAAGCGGCGGTCGAGATGACCGAGCGCTGGATGTATGCGTTGCGCAACGCCGCCTATCGCGCCTCGGTCGACCTCGCGGCCGAAAAGGGCGCCTTCCCGCTGTTCGATGCGCAGCCTTACCTTGCCGGCGAAACGATCCGCGAATTGCCGGTCGATCTGCGCGAGGCGATCGCCAAGCACGGCATCCGCAATTCGCTGGTCACCTCGGTCGCGCCGACCGGCACGATCTCGCTCTTTGCCGGCAATGTCTCGTCGGGGCTCGAGCCGGTGTTCAGCTTCAAATATACGCGCAACGTTCTGATGCCGGACGGCAGCCGCCGCCAGGAAGAGGTGACCGACTATGCCTATCGCCGCTTCCACGATCTGAAGGGCGAACACGCGCCGCTGCCCGATGCCTTCGTCGATGCGCAGTCGCTGACGCCGGGCGATCATCTCGTCATGCAGGCGGTCGTGCAGAAATATATCGACAGTTCGATCTCGAAGACGATCAACTGCCCGGCCGATCTGTCCTTCGAGGCGTTCAAGGACGTCTATACCCAGGCCTACGAACTCGGCTGCAAGGGCTGCACCACCTATCGCCCCAACGATGTGACGGGCGCCGTGCTCGAACTCACCAAGCCGGCGACGATCGATGCCGAACCGGAGCTGCCGCTCGAGAAGCCGCAGCCGCGTTCGGCCGACATCTACGAGGCGGGCGGCGTCGTCTATATGACGCGGCCGCTCGACCGGCCCGAGGCGCTGCCCGGCCGCACCTACAAGATTCGCTGGCCGGAGAGCGACCATGCGCTCTACATCACGATCAACGACATCGTGAAGGACGGCAGGCGGCGACCCTTCGAAGTGTTCATCAACTCGAAGAACATGGACCATTACGCCTGGACGCTCGGGCTCACGCGAATGATCTCGGCGGTGTTCCGGCGCGGCGGCGACGTCTCCTTCGTGGTCGAGGAGCTGAAGGCGGTGTTCGACCCGCGAGGCGGCAGCTGGATGGACGGGCGCTACGTGCCCTCGCTGCTGGCGGCGATCGGCGAGGTGATCGAGCGGCACATGATCGATATCGGCTTCATGCCGGATGCCAAGCGCGAGCGCGAGGAATTGCTGCAGGCCGCGGTCGCCGCCGGCAAGGAACTGCCGGGCCGCGGCCCGGGGGGCGACGGCAACCTGATTTACAGCGGTGGGCGCAGCCTGCCGCTCTGCCCGAAATGCACGCAGCCGGCGTTGATCCGTCAGGAAGGCTGCGATCTCTGTACGAGCTGCGGCTATTCCCGGTGCGGGTGAGCCACCGCGCTACATTCCTCTTTCATCGTGCCCGAGCTCACCGTGTCGCCCTCATCCTTCGACAAGCTCAGGATGAGGGCGTTAAAAAGCAGATGAATCGCCAACGACGCCGCTTCGGAACCCTCATGGTGAGCACGTCGAACCATGAGGGCGGCAAACTGCAACGAGACGATTGCATCTAGCGCATGGCCACCCTCTGCCCGCACTGCAACACCAAAGTCAGCCGCATCGCCGATCATTGCGGCGTCTGCAACGGCAAGCTCGAACCGGACAAGCCCTGGTATGTCTATCTGATCGGCGCCTGTTTCGGCCTGCTGCTGTTTCTCTGGGCGGTCGATTTTGGTGCGGTCTATCGCATCCTCGAGCGCTGGGTCAGCGGCGGCACAGCCGCCCCTTAAGCGCTAGCCCGTCGCGTCGATCTCGCGGCGGATGCGGCGCAACAGCCGGTGCAGTCCGCTTTCGCTTATGCCGAGCTCGTCGAGATGCCGCACGGTCGATTCCAGGTAATCGAAATTGCTGCCGCTGACGCCGGTGCCGCCGGCGATGATGCGCGCCAGCTCTTCCTCGCCGAGACCGCCGCAGAATTCGACGTGATGGGCGTCGGCGACATAGGCGGCCGCGCGTGCGAGTTGCCCCTGGCCGCGCGCGCCGATCCGGACATTGAGCCAGCGCGGTACATAGACGCCAGTGATCATCTCGCGGTCATGCAGATAATCGGCGACCTCGCGACCATGTTCTGCTGCGACCCGCAAGGCGCGGCCCATGCAGGAGCCGCCACGCGCGAGACCGAGCACGATGCCGGGCCGCTCCGGCGTGCCGCGATAGCGCACCGAGCGGATGCAGAAGGCGCGGTGGTAGCCGTAGAGCAATGCCCGCTCGATCGCCTTGTGCGGAAAGCCCGGCCGCCACATCAACGAGCCATAGGCGAAGACCCAGAAATCCTCGCCCTCGGGCGGATGCAGACGCCGGCTTTCGATCAGTTCCGCTTCGCTCATTTCCTGACAACCAAAGCCACGCCCGCGACCGCCACGACCATGCCGGCCAATGCCACGGGGCCCATCGTTTCACCGAAGAAGGGCCAGGCCGCAAGCGCCGTCACGGGCGGCACCAGATAAAGATAGGATGTCACGCGGGTCGCCGCATCGCGGCGGATCAGCCAGAGATAAAGCGTATAGGTGCCGACCGACAAAGGCAGCAGCAGCCAGGCCAAGGCCAGCAGGAATGGCAGGCCCCAGTCGACCGTGCCGAGGCCCACGGCGAACGCGATCGGCGCGGTCGCGATGCCGGCTGCGAAATACTGTACCGCCTGTGCCGTCCGAAGATCGCTGCTGGGAACGAAATGTTTCTGATAGAGCGTCGCGACCGTAATGCCGGTGAGGCCGCCGATGCAGAAACCGAGACCCGCCCAACCGCCGTTCGCGAGTTCGACCTTGTTCGCGACAACCAAAGCGACGCCGGCAAATCCGAGCACCAGACCGAGCCACTGTCTTGTCCTGACGCGCTCGCCGAATAGCGGGCCGACCACGGCCGCGGTGATGATTGGCTGCAGCGCCATCACCAGCGCACTCACCCCGGCCGAGATGCCAAGCGCCAGCGCCGCGTAGATGCCACCGAGGTAGACGGTCTGCAGCAGCACACCCACCACCATATGATGGCCGACTTCGGACCAGCGCCTGGGCCAGCGCGCGCCGGTCGCGAACGCGATCACGGCGAAGATCGCCGAGACCATGAAAAACCGCATCACCAGAATGGTGAATGGCTCGGCGTAACCGAGCGTGAACTTGGCGACGATATAGCCGCTCGACCACAGGAACACGAAAACGAACGGCACCGCCGCGGTCGCAAGATCGATCGCGCCGCCCGCGCTTCGGCCGGCGGGCGCACTCGTCTTGTCGCCGCCAGGTTCGGTCATCGCGGGTTCCGGAGTTGGGTTTCGAGCGCGAGGGATTGCAACGTCGCGGGCGCATCATAGGCGGCCGCAGCGCAACGGCAAGTCGTCCGCGACGGCTCGACGGCGCCGGCGCAAGCCCATAGAGTGCGCGGCGCCGATGTCGCCGACCCGTAAAATCTTCCGCCTCATCATGGCCGCCACCGCGCTGGCCGCGATCGGCGTCGGCTGGTTCTTCTATTGGCAGACGGCGACGGACCGCTTCCAGATCGCGCTCGACGACTGGGCGGCGCGCGAACGCGCGCTCGGCCGGTCGGTCGAGTACGTGCCCCCGATCTTTTCCGGCTTTCCCTTCGCGATCCGTGCCGAGATCGCCGACCCCGTCTATGCGATGCCCACCGCCGGTTGGCGCTGGCAGGGCCCGACGATTCAAGCGTCCGCCTCGCCGTTCGATCCGCTGACGATCAAACTCGATGCGCCGGGCGCCCATGTCATTGCCGGGCCCGATGGCGGCAACTGGATCGTCGATGCCGATGCGCTGACCGGCACGCTCGATTTCGGCTTGCGCGGTCTCGAAGCCGTGGCGCTGGAGGGCGAGACTATCCGCGCGGTCGATGCGGCCGGCGCTGCGACCGCCTTCGATTCCTTTGCGGTGCGTGCAACGCCCGCCGACGAACCGCCGGCGACCTATCGCGATCCGCTGCTCGGCGTTGACATCCGGTTCGACGGCCTCGCGTTGCCGCTGGCCGGCCTGCCGCTCGGCGACCGCATCGAACATTTCGCATTCGAGGGACGTGTCATGGGCCCCTTGCCGCCGGGCAATACGACCGACGCGCTGGAAACCTGGCGGGATGCCGGCGGCACGATCGAAATCGAGGCGATCGATGGCGAATGGGGTACGCTCGGCTTTTCCGGCGATGGCACCTTCGCGCTCGATCCCGCCTTGCAGCCGGAAGGCGCGATGTCGATGACCTTGAGCGGGCACGCGGCCACGATCGATGCGCTGGTCACGCAGGGATTGGTCGATGCACAGCAGGCAGCGCTCGCCAAGACCGTACTCACAGCGCTCGAACGCATCCCGGAGGACGGCGCTGCGCCCGAGGTGACCCTGCCGGTCACGCTGCAGAACAGAACCTTGTCGGTCGGCCCGATCAAGTTCGCGCGGCTCGATCGGATCGACTGGCCTTCGGTGATTGCGCCGTTCGACGATTGAACGGGCTGCGTCGCACAGAAATCGCCGGTGGGATCAGGCCTGATTCGCGTCGATGATGCCGCGGCGGATGGCGCGCGTGCGGGTGAACACGTCCTGCAGCTTGTCGCCATCGCCCCAGCGGATAGCGCGCTGCAAAGCCGTCAGATCTTCCGAGAAGCGGCCGAGCATTTCGAGCACCGCCTCGCGATTATTGAGAAACACGTCGCGCCACATCACCGGATCCGAGGCCGCGATACGAGTAAAATCGCGGAAGCCGCCGGCGGAGAATTTGATCACTTCGCGCTGGGTCGTCTCTTCGAGCCCGGTCGCCGTGCCCACGATGCAATAGGCGATCAGATGGGGCAGATGCGAGGTGATGGCGAGAACGAGGTCGTGATGACCCGGCTCCATGATCTCGATCTGGCTGCCGCAGCCGCGCCATAGCGCGACGATCTTGTCGATCGCCGCCTGGTCGGTACCGGGCGGCGGCGTGACGATGGTCCAGCGCCCGTCGAACAATTCGGCGAAGCCGGATTCCGGCCCCGAATGCTCTGTTCCGGCGACCGGATGCGCTGGCACCAGATGCACGCCCGCTTGGATATGCGGGCCGATATCGCGGATCACCACCTCTTTAACCGATCCGACATCGGAGACGATCGCCCCCGGCTTCAGATGTTTGCCGATTTCCGAACCGATCGCGGCATAGCTGCCGACCGGCGTGCAGACGACGACGAGATCGGCACCCTCGACGCAAGCAGCGGCGCTCTCATGCACGCTGTCCACAAGCCCGAGCTCGAGCGCACTCGCGCGCGTCGCCGCGGTGTGCGCATGGCCGGCGATATGACCGGCGAGCCCGGCCCGCCGCATCGCATGGCTCAGCGACGAACCGATCAGCCCAAGCCCGATCAGC
>JBBDWW010000325.1:0-18842 GCA_040902645.1 Dongiaceae bacterium
CGGCCATTTCGAGCCCGGCACAATGGCGCGCATCCATCGCGAGAAAGGCGACGCGCGGCAAGTCGGCGCACATCGTATAGGCGTTGAAGGCGGCGACGCAGGCCGGGCCGATTTTCTGCAGGAAAATGGTTTCGAGATCGACGAGCTGCACGAACGAGCCGGTGACGTAGAGAATGACCTCGCCGGCGCCGACCCAACGACCTTCCTGATACATCAGGTCGATCTTGAACGAGGTGTTCCGTGCCTTTGCAATCGCATTGAGCCAGTCGATCGCCAGCCGCGGCGCCGAGATCACCGGGCGCCGCATGAAAACGGCATAGGTGACCGGCATGTCGCCGAAACGGGCGACGGTCTCCTTCGTCTTCAGGAAATAATGATCCGTCCAGGCGGGAATCTGATCCGGTTCCGGAATCATCGCCCCGCCCTCTTCTATTCCGTCACGATGCTTCGGCGAGACGACGGCCATTGCTCAGGCGCTCGGTCTTGAGCGATTCCGCCAGCAGGAAAGCGAGCTCGATCGACTGCGAGGCATTGAGCCGCGGATCGCAATGGGTGTGATAGCGGTCGGCGAGTGCCTGTTCGGTGATCGCCTGCGCGCCGCCGATACATTCGGTCACGTCCTGCCCGGTCATCTCGACATGGATGCCGCCCGCATGCGTGCCTTCGGCCTGATGGACTTCGAAGAAGCCGCGCACCTCGGACAGAATCCGGTCGAACGGCCGCGTCTTGTAGCCGGTCGAGGATTTGACCGTATTGCCGTGCATCGGATCGCTCGACCAGACCACCTTGGCGCCCTCGCGGGTGACCGCACGGATCAGCCCCGGCAGTTTCTCGCCGATCTTGTCGTGGCCCATGCGACAGATCAGCGTCAACCGGCCGGGGATGTTTTTCGGGTTCAGGATCTCGATCAGCCGCAGGAGATCGTCGGGATCGAGCGACGGGCCGCATTTGAGGCCGATCGGATTGTCGACGCCGCGCAGGAACTCGATATGCGCGCTGTCGTGATTGCGCGTGCGATCGCCGATCCACAGCATATGCGCCGAGCAATCGTACCAGCGACCGGTCAGACTATCGACGCGGGTCAGCGCCTGCTCGTACCAGAGCAGCAGCGCTTCGTGGCTGGTGAAGAAATCGGTCTCGCGGATCTGCGGCGCGGTTTCCGCCGTCAGGCCGCAGGCCTCCATGAAGTTCAGCGTCTCGGACAACCGATCCGCCAGCTCCGCATAGCGATGCCCCTGCGGGCTGTCGGCGACAAAATCGAGCGTCCAGCGATGCACCTTATGCAGATCGGCGAAACCGCCCTGCGCGAAAGCGCGCAGTAGATTGAGCGTCGCCGCCGCCTGATTGTAGGCGCGCAGCAGCCGCTCCGGGTCGGGCTGGCGCGAGGCCAGATCGAAATCGATCGCATTGATGATGTCGCCGCGATAGCTCGGCAACTCGACGTCGCCCTGTTTCTCGGTCGGAGTCGAGCGCGGCTTCGCGAACTGGCCGGCCATACGACCGACCTTCACCACCGGCAGCGCCGCACCGAAGGTCAGCACGATCGCCATCTGCAGCAGGACGCGGAACGTGTCGCGGATGTTGTTGGCATGGAATTCGGCGAAGCTTTCCGCACAGTCGCCGCCCTGAAGCAGGAAAGCCTTGCCATCGGCCACGCGGCCGAGCGCATCTGTAAGGCGTCGCGCCTCGCCAGCAAAAACCAGCGGCGGATAGGTACGCAGCGTCGCCTCGACCGCCGCGAGGCGGTCGGCATCCGGGTATTCCGGCATCTGGCTGATCGGCTTTGAGCGCCAGCTATCCGGGCTCCAGGTGGCAGTCATCGTCGTGTCCTTTCGCGGCCGCGGCCCGTTCACGAGGGGGTCGGCGAACCGAAGCGCTTGCGTATACGCCCGAAGCGAACAAAGGGTCAACTGCGGGAGGCTCGGACCGGCGACCGGAAACCCCCAGAAAAGCGAGGGATTTCAACGATCCGACGTCCATCGACGGCGTGCCGGCGCGCGGGAACCAGCGCCGCGCGCCTACTCCGCCGCGGCCTCGGCCGGATCGGGCAAGGGCGTGCGCAGGGTGACGAATTCTTCCGCCGCGGTCGGATGGATTGCGACGGTCTCGTCGAGCTGGCGCTTGGTGAGGCCGAGCTTCACCGCGATCGCTATGCCCTGGATGATCTCCGGCGCATCGATCCCGACCATATGTGCGCCAAGTACGCGCTGCGAGGCGCGATCAACCACGAGTTTGATGAGCGTGCGCTCGGTGCGCCCGGTCATCGTGTGCTTGAGCGGTTTGAAATCCGCCTTGTAAATGTCCACCGCGCCGAAACGCCGACGTGCGTCGGCCTCGCCGGGTCCGACCGATCCGACCGGCGGATGCGAGAACACCGCCGAGGGAATGTTGTCATGGTCGACCGACCAGGGCCGCTTGCCGAACATCGTATCGGCGAAGGCAACCCCCTCGCGGATCGCGACCGGCGTGAGGTTGGCGCGATTGGTGCAGTCGCCAATCGAATAGATGTTCTCGACCGCTGTACGTGAGAACGGATCAACCTTAACCGCACCATCCACATCCAGTTCGACGCCGACGGCATCGAGGCCCAGTTCCCGCGTATTCGGGACGCGGCCGGTCGCAAACATCACGATATCGGCGTCGCAGACGGTGCCGCCGGTCAGCGACACATGGATGCCGGCCCGCGAACGCTCCAGCCGAACCGGATCTTCGTAGACGCGGATATCGACGCCCTTCTTGGCCATCTCGGTTGCGGTGAAACGGCGCACATCGTCGTCGAAGCCGCGCAGGATCTGGTCGCGGCGATAGGTGAGGATCACCTCGCTGCCGAGCCCATTGAAGATGCTGGCGAACTCGAGCGCCACATAGCCGCCGCCAACGATGAGAACGCGTTTGGGCAATGTCTCGAGGTAAAACGCCTCGTTCGAGGTGATGCCGAGCTCGGCACCGGGGGTTTCCGGTTTGACCGGGTGGCCGCCGACCGCGATGAGCATGTATTCGGCCGTGATGCGCCGATCGCCGAGGCGGACCGTGTGCGCATCTTCAAGAACGGCGCGGGTTTCGAAGGTGGTGACACCGGAATTCTTGAGAAGTTCCTTGTAGATCCCGTTCAGCCGGTCGATCTCGCGATCCTTGTTGGCGATAAGGCGGCTCCAGTCGAACTGCATGCCCTCGACGGTCCAGCCGTAATTGACGGCGTCCTCGAAATCCTCGTGAAAATGCGCACCGTAGGAAAGCAGTTTCTTCGGTACGCAGCCGCGGATGACGCAGGTGCCCCCGACGCGATATTCCTCGGCGATCGCAACCCGCGCGCCATAGCCGGCCGACATGCGCGCGGCGCGAACGCCGCCCGAGCCGGCACCGATGACAAAGAGATCGTAGTCGTAGCGGATCGTCATCGTACTCCTCACGTCGAATGGGGCGCGAGCGACCGCCAGCGCCGCCACAGGAGATAAGCGATCGGCAGCAAGGTTGCCAGCGGGCCGGCAATCGCGATCGCGGGATGACCGAACGGCCAGGGCATGACGATGGCGTAGGCTTCGTCGGGTGCGACGAAGCTCAACAGCATCGGCACGATGCCATAATTGACCGCGAGCAGGATCGCGGCGGCAACGTCTGGCGAGCGGGTCTTGGGCGATATGTTGAGCCAGAGCACCAAGGCCGTGTCGCGCAGCATGAAAAGGATCGCGGCCACCGCCCAGGCCAGAAGCGAACCGGCACCGATGCCATCGCGATCGGTGAAATCGTCGTAGAGATCGAACATTTCATAGGTTTGCGTGTCGGGTGACGATGTCGCCCACACGACGATCAAAACTGCCGCGAGCACGAACGAGAACAGCCAGGATGGAAAAAGACGCGCCGCGCGGCCCATATCGCCGCCGGCAATGGCGCGCAGGAACCAGCGCAGGCGGATGCCGTCCTTCCCGTCGCAGAGCAACGCCGCATAGAAGAGCGCAGCCGACACGATGGCCGCACCCACGAGCGCCATCGACCCGGATTCGCCCGGATCGAGCGGCAGCAGGAAGCCGAGCAGATAGGCAAGCACGAAGGCCGATACTGCCGGCCAGCCCCAGGGCCAGGTCGGTTTCTGCAACTCGCCGCACATCGCGCGATAGACGCCGAAGCCGAGCCACAAAGCGAGCGCCGCCTGGGTCGCCAGCAGGAATATCGGTTCGGCAATGCGCTCGCCATACCAGATGACCGTGTAGGGATAGTCGACTGTGAACTCATCGAGAAACCCGCCGGCCGTGCTGGACGCCAAAAGCCCGACCGCGACGCCAGCTGCCTGCGCCATGAACGACGCGCGCCGCCCCGGATCGCGCGGCCGGCGTAAATGCAGCAGCACGACCAGAAACGATGTCAGCATCGCGGCCATGCCGACGAACAGCAGCTCGAGCGCGAGGCGCACTCGCTCGATGACATTCGCCGGTTCGAGACCGGCGAGCGTCGCGACCGCGAGGCAGATCAAGCTCGCGTACCAGACATAGGCGGTCCCGCCAACGAACTTGCCCCAGCTCATCGACCAGGGGCCGAGCGCGGTCATGCGCTGGGCATCCCAGGTACCGCCGGTGATTTCGTCGCCGAGCGCGTTGGCAGCGCGGCGCGTACCCCAGAGCAGCACCAGCGCGAGGAAGATATAGCGCGCCGCGAAACGCACCTCGTCGACGGACCGGCCCGCGATGTACCAGACGAGCAGAAGTACGATTGCAAGAAGAATGGGGACGATCAGCAGGCGCGAGGGCGTCAGCTCGATCCAGAGATTGCGGCGGAGTTCCGGGTTCATGCCGTCTTCCCCTCGCGCAAAAGGGCAAGATAAGCATCCTGCAGGCCGCCACTCACCGGCCCGAACGCGGCCACCGGAAACCCCGCTTCGATCAGGCGTCGCAGCAACGCGGCTTCTTCGGCCGGACCGCCTTCGATGCCGAAGCGCGCTTCGAGCCCGGCCATCTCAACGACGCCGTTCGGATCGATTTCGGCGACGATCGCATCGAGACGAGGATCGGGCGCGACGAGGCGGATATGGAGCAATCGCCGCTGTCTAATCTCGGTACCGGCCAGTGCGCGATGCTCGACCACGCGCCCGTTGTCGATCACCAGCATATGCGTTGAATAATCCTCGAGCTCGGCGAGGATGTGGGATGAAACCACCAGCGTCATGCCGGCATCGCGCAGCTCGCGAAAGACCGCGGAGAGCGAGACGCGCGCGGCCGGATCGAGACCGGAGGCCGGTTCGTCGAGCATCACGAAAGGCGGCTCGTGTATGATGGTCTGGGCGATCGCGAGGCGCTGGCGCAGGCCGCGCGACAGCGTGCCGGCACGATCGTTGAGCCGATCAACGATGCCCATGCGCGCCGCGGCACGCTCGATCGCCGCCGCGCGCTGCGTCGAATCGATGCCCAGCGCGCGAGCGCGGTAGTCGAGACAGCGGCGTACCGTCAGTTCGCGATAGAGGCCAAAGAAATCGGCGAGGTAGCCCATGCGCTCATGCGCAAGACGGGGTGCCGCGTGCACATCGATCCCGTCGACGATGACATGGCCGGCCGCGGGCAGTGCCAAGGCCGCTATGCAATTGAGCAAGGTCGTCTTGCCGGCGCCGTTCGGACCGACCAGCGCGGTGATCGTGCCGCGTTCGATCGTCAGCGAAACGTCGGCGAGTGCGCGGCGGCCCGGATAGTCGAAGACCAGGCTCTCGACCGTCACGAGCGGGCCGGCAGCGTCGCGCGCAATGTCGCTCACGGTTGGATCATCCCCCGCGGCGCGGTTCAGCCAGCGGTTCGGGGCCGACGCGCACCATCATCTTGCCATGGTTGGCGCCGCGCAGCAGCCGCATCAGCGCTTCCGGTGCGTTCTCGAGCCCGTCGACGATCTCTTCGCGGCTGTTAATCTTGCCGGCGCGATACCACTCGGCGAGCTGCGTGGCCGCATCGCGGAAGCGCTCGATGTGATCGAGCACCAGAAACCCTTCCATGCGCGCCCGCTTGATCAGGAACTGCCGGTTCCATCGCGGACCCTCCGGAGTCGGATCGGACGGCTGGGCGATCGTGCCGCAGATCACCATCCGGGCGCCGACATTGAGATTCTCGACGACCGCATCGGCGATCTCACCGCCGGTATTGTCGAAATATATGTCGACGCCGTGTGGCGCCGCGTTGTGAATCGTGCGCGGAAGATCGTCCGCCGCCTTGTAGTTGATGGCGGCGTCGTAACCGAATTCGGAAACGCAGAGCCCGACTTTGTCGGCATGGCCGGTCAGGCCGACCGTGTGACAGCCGAGCAGCTTCGCGATCTGGCCGACGGTCGATCCGACAGCGCCGGCGGCGGTCGAGACGACGACCGTTTCACCTTCCTTCGGCTTCCCGATCTCCATCAGGCCGAGATAGGCGGTGACGCCGGTGAGACCAAGCAGCGACAGATTGATCGGGAGCGGACCGTGCGCGGGATCGGCGCGCCGCACGATATCCGTGCCATCCGAGATCGCCCATTCGCGCCAGCCCTGGCGGCCATAGACGAGTTCACCCGTCGCGAAATCCGGATGGTTCGACGCGACGATCTCGCCCAGCGTGAAACCGGGCATGACGGCACCAAGCGGCACCGGATCGCGATAGTTCGGCACCTCGGCGATCCAGCCGCGCATCGCGGGGTCGATCGAGAGATAGATAACGCGGATCAGCAGTTCGTTGGCGCCGGGCTGCGGCCGTTCGGCCGGCTCGATGGCGAAGCAATCGGCATCGACCCCGGCGGCGCCGGGCCGCGCAACCAGCCTGATCTGTCGATTGGCCGCCGCCATGCGGATCCTCCGGGCCTCCATGCCCTGCTCTCTCGTTTAGATCACGAATCCCGGCGGCGCGTCCATCCGACCGGCGGACGGCAACAGCGCACAAACGAAAAAGGCGCGACCCGCAGGCCGCGCCCCATTTCGATATGTCGGTCGTGCGTTCGAAATGGCAAACGATCAGATGCCGCCCATGCACAGATATTTAATCTCGAGGAAGTCATCCATGCCGTATTTCGAACCCTCGCGGCCGAAACCGGATTCCTTGATGCCGCCGAACGGCGCCACTTCGGTCGAGATGATGCCGGTATTGATGCCGACGATGCCGGATTCGATCGCCTCGGCGACGCGCCACACGCGGCCCAGGTCGCGCGCGTAGAAATACGCGGCAAGGCCGAACTCGGTGTCGTTCGCCATCGCGATCGCCTCGTCTTCGGTCTTGAAGCGGAACAGCGGCGCGACGGGCCCGAACGTCTCTTCGCGCGCAACCGCCATCTTGTTCGTCACGTCGGCGAGCACGGTCGGCTGGTAGAACGTGCCGCCGAGATCGTGGCGCTTGCCGCCGACGACGACGCGGGCGCCCTTGCCCACGGCGTCGGCCACATGCTCTTCGACCTTCTCGATCGCGCCGGTATCGATCAGCGGACCCTGATTGACGCCATCTTCCAGTCCGTTGCCGACCTTGAGCTTGCGCACCGCCGTCGCCAGTTTTTCGGCGAAGGCGTCATAGACCCCATCCTGCACGATCAGCCGGTTGGCGCAGACGCAGGTCTGGCCGGTATTGCGGAACTTGGACATCATCGCGCCTTCGACCGCCGCATCGAGATCGGCATCGTCGAACACGATGAACGGCGCGTTGCCGCCGAGCTCCATCGAAACCTTCTTCACCGTATCGGCGCATTGCTTGATCAGAAGCTTGCCGACCTCGGTCGAACCGGTGAAAGAGAGCTTGCGCACGATCGGGTTCGAGGTCATCTCGCCGCCGATTTCCTTCGACGAACCGGTGACGATGTTGATGACACCCGGCGGGAAGCCGGCCCGCTCGGCGAGTTCGGCGAGCGCGAACGCCGAATAAGGCGTCATGGTCGCCGGCTTGATCACGACGGTGCAGCCGGCGGCCAGCGCCGGCGCGCATTTGCGGGTGATCATCGCATTCGGGAAGTTCCACGGCGTAATCGCCGCCACGACGCCGATCGGCTGCTTGATCACGACGATGCGCTTGTCGCCTTGATGCTGGGGAATGACGTCGCCGTAGATGCGCTTTGCTTCTTCCGCGAACCATTCGATGAAGCTCGCGCCGTAGACCACCTCGCCACGCGATTCCGCGAGCGGCTTGCCCTGCTCGGCGGTCATGAGGATCGCGAGATCCTCCTGGTTCTCGAGGATCAGGTTGAACCATTTGCGCAGCAGGGCGGCACGCTCCTTCGCGAGCATCTTGCGCCATGTCGGCCAGGCGACATTCGCTGCCTCGATCGCGGCGCGCGTTTCCTCGGTGCCCATCAATGGAATGGTGCCGAGCACCTCGCCGGTCGCGGGATTGGAGACATTGACCGTCTTGCCGGATTTCGCATCGGTCCACTTGCCGTTCACATAGGCCTGCTGCCGGAACAGGCTCCTGTCCTTGAGCGGCAGGGCGGCGGCAACGGATTTCACGGCCTGGTTCATCGCGGATGTCCTCGCTGGTTCTGCAATTCGACGGGATCGGTCGACGGGATTGGGCCGGACTATAGCGGCGCGCGCCGCGGTTTCAATCATGCCGGTGAATAACAAATAATGCGGTAGACGATCGAGCATAAACGCGAGCAGTGGCGAAGATTCTGCTTGACAGACGTACGTATAAAACGTAATATCTGGAAATCCTATCCCCCACATTTCGGTTACGCCATGAGCATCGCCCGATCACCAAAAGATCGGCTGCGCGCGCTTCGCGCCGGCCGCGTTTCGCAATTGCTTGACCCGACGCCCGCGGACGGCCTGCCGCCGACCGAACCGCCACGTATCACGTTGAATGGCAAGCCGGTTGCAACCGCTGGCGCATTCGATGCGGTGCTGGAGCGGGCACATGGGGACGCCGTGACGCGTGCGCTGGGCCCGCTGGTCATTAAGCCAGGCACCAAAGACCCGAAAATGCGCCCGCCGGTGACACCGGGCGGGAGCGGAAGGTCAAGTTACTCCGAGGGGACGGTTCGTGCGATCGAACGACTTCTCGATCCAACAGTTCCGGTACTGCGTACCGCAACAACGTTACTTGCCGTTCGCGATATCGCGGAAGTACTGGCACGTCGAGATTTTACTGAGGCTACACGGAACGTCAGCGATGAGCAGCGCGATCCCTCCCACTTCTATCAGGCTTCATCGAACGACAATGCTCGCAAATCACCCCATGGCGCCTACCAGAGCATCGCCGAGGGCCTGTTATTCAAACCGTCGCCATTCCCAGGCGTTCTGCAAGAAAGCGAGAATCAACTTTCCGGACCCGATCCCGACGATCCGACACTGCGCGGTTTAGGCAAACTCCCGCCTTTTCCTGGGACAGAGTTTAAGTTGCCAGAGAATGTTCCGGAAGATCCTGAGCAGTTCAATCGCCCTCAGATCGAGACGATCCCCGTTATCGAGGTCAGTTGGCGTGACTTAGTCCTCTATCATCACAGCAGCCCGGAAACAGAAGAGGACACACGATTCATTCTCGATTTGATCAAGCGACTTCTTCCGCTTTATGGATTCCCTGTGATTCCCGCGGCTGATCTGGGCAAACGTGAAACAGAATTCTACTTAAGAAATCTGGCAGATGGGACCCGAAAAGGCAGCGCTTTTGCCGATCTCGCAGCATTTGTTGAACTACGGAACGGCGAACTGGGAATTGTTACAGGTAATACCGTCGACGTTCTGAAGGATGGATTAACTCCCAGTTCACGCGAACGCCGAGGTATCAATAAGATCAACATGCTACTCAGTTTGCTGACTGAGAACACTTCAGAGATCATGCCCTATCCAAAATCCCGCGGCATGGTTAGAGAAGATTGGGAGCGCAAAGCTACCGAACTGGTCCATCAGCACCTAAGACGCCTTCAGAACCTTTGGGGGTCTCTCTAAGGCGAGGTTTGCGTCGGTTTGGGTATTGTTCATCTACTCTTATTAAGCGTATTTTATATTATTTACCTTCTATAGAAGAGACGGTAAGATCACCGCTCCGGTTCCGAAAGGAGTGGGCGAGCCATGGACGATCCCGATCGCGACGAACTGCCTGCTTCGGCCCTGACATGGGAGTCCGCCTCGCGGCCGCTCGCCGGCGCCATCGTGGACCGCGATGGTGCGGTCTATATGCGGATGCTCAAACTCGATGCCACGCCCGCGATGCTTTCCTCGACACCCGAGCAACGGCGCGCCATGGCGGACTTCGTGATGCTGCGTCTCATCGCGGCTTTGTCCGCCGATACAACCGAGATCGAAGTGTTCAGACAATCGCCAACCGCCAAACCAGAACGCCCGGATGACTGGGCCGCGACGCTGCGGGACACCATGCGGCTGATTCACGCCAAAGCGAGCGCTGCCGCAAAGGAGGGTCACCTTCTTCAGCTTAGTGTCGATGACGAGCTGAGGAGTATAACATCGCTGAACGCCGATGGCATTTCCGACCGGCCCCTCGCGGTTGACACCTTGGGGCCCATCAAGACACGAAAAAAGCGGATCTCGCCACTGATCGAGCCCCTATTACAGCTCTTTCCGAACCTTTCGGCCGAGGATATCGAGATCGACGACGAGTGCACGGTCCGAGCGCCCCTGCGCGGGCTGAAGCATTTGATTCCGGACGATCTTCCGCCGGGAGAACAATTGGATCGACTGGATATTCTGATCGATATGTATGCGCGCAACTGGGCAGAAAATGGCGTCCGATTTTCGGTCGGCGGGCGACCCGACGTCTTCGACGGCTGGCTACGAATGGAGTTTCCGGAATCCGAAGATGAGATGGAAACAGACAGCGGATCTGAACAGAGCGATCGCAAAGGTTAGCGAGAGTCGACTGCTCCGCCCTCTACTCCACCGTCACCGCCTTGGCGAGGTTGCGCGGCTGGTCGAGGTCGGTGCCCTTGGCGACCGCGGCGTGATAGGCGAGGAGCTGCACCGGGATCGCATAGAGGATCGGCGCCACGAACGGATCGCAGTCGGGCAGCGTGACGGATGACTCGGCGCGATTGCCGATCCGCTTCACGCCCTTCGCGTCCGAAAACAGGATGATGCGGCCGCCGCGCGCCGAAACTTCCTGGACGTTCGAGGCAACCTTGTCGAACACGGCGTCGGTCGGCGCTGCGACGATCACCGGCACATTCTCGTCGATCAGCGCAATCGGTCCGTGCTTCATTTCGCCCGCGGCATAGCCTTCGGCGTGGATATAGGAAATTTCCTTGAGCTTGAGCGCACCCTCGAGCGCGATCGGATAAGACGTGCCGCGGCCGATGAACAGCACATCGCGCGCCTCGGCGACGCGATGTGCGATCGTCTGGATGGCACCGTCGTGATTGAGGACTTCCGCCGCCTTCGCCGGGACCTCCATCAGCGCATGGGTCAGTTCGGCCTCGCGCGCTTCGTCGATGGCGCCGCGCGCCCGCGCCGCCGCGATCGCCAGACAGGCCAATACGGTCAGCTGCGTCGTGAAGGCCTTGGTCGAAGCGACGCCGATCTCGGGACCGGCCAATGTCGGCAACACCGCGTCGGATTCGCGCGCGATGGCGCTCTCCGGCATGTTGACGACGGAGAGAATGACCTGGTCCTGCTCGCGCGCATAACGCAGCGCCGCAAGCGTATCGACGGTCTCGCCCGACTGCGAGATGCAGATGGTGACGCCGCCGTTGGGCATCGGGGCCGCGCGATAACGGAACTCCGATGCGATATCGACCTCGACCGGCAGCCGCGCCACCTGCTCGAACCAGTATTTCGCGACCAGGCCGGCGATATAGGCGGTGCCACAGGCAACGATGGTGATCCGCGGCACGACGGCGAAATCGAACGGGAGTGCGGGCAGCGTCACCTTGCGCGCCAGCGGGTTGAGGAAGGCCTGCAGCGTGTCGCCGATGACCGAGGGCTGCTCGTGGATTTCCTTGAGCATGAAATGCGGGTAGTTGCCCTTGCCGACATCGGCGCCGCTCAGCGTGCTCTGTGTGAGTGGCCGCTCGACACGCCGGCCGTTGTTCCAGATTTCGACGCCGTCCGGGGAAAGTGCGAACCAGTCGTCCTCTTCGAGGTAGCAAAGCTGCCGGGTGAATGAGGACAGCGCGAGCGCATCCGAACCGAGGAACATCTCACCATCGCCAAACCCGATCGCCAGCGGGCTGCCGCGGCGGGCGCCGAGCATCAGATCGCTGCGGCCGGCGACGATGATCGCCAGCGCGAATGCGCCCTGCAGCCGGCCCATCGCATATTCCATCGCCTGTTGCGGCGTGCGCTGCTGTTCGAGCTGGCGAGTGAGCAGGTGTGCTACGACCTCGGTATCGGTCTCGGTGACGAAATGACAGCCTTCCGCCTCAAGCTCTTCGCGGAGTTCCTGGAAATTCTCGATGATGCCGTTATGGACGACGGCGACGCGCGATGTTGCGTGCGGATGAGCGTTGACCTCGGAAGGCCTTCCATGGGTCGCCCAGCGCGTATGGCCGATGCCGGTCTCGCCAGCCAGCGGTTCGCGCGCGAGCAGCGCATCGAGATTGGCGATCTTGCCCTCGGCACGGCGGCGTTCGATATGGCCGTTCACCAGCGTCGCCATGCCGGCCGAATCGTAGCCGCGATATTCCAGCCGCTTCAGCGCCTGGAGCAGCAGCGGGGCGACCGGTGCCTTGCCGACAATACCGATGATGCCGCACATCGGATTATTCCTTCTTTTTGTCCTTCCGGCCGCGTTGCTTGCGCGCCCGGAATTCGGTGGCCCAGCCGTCCTTGATCGTCTCTTGGCCGCGCGCGACGACGAGCGCGTCGGCTGGAACATTGCGCGTGACGACGCTGCCGGCACCGACGATCGCGCCGGCGCCGATCTCGACCGGCGCGCGCAGCACGGTATTGGAGCCGATCGAAACGCCCTCGCCGATGCGAGTCCGATGCTTGTCGAACCCGTCATAGTTGGCGGTGATCGTGCCGGCACCGATATTGGCCCTCGCGCCGACGTCCGTATCGCCAACGTAGGAAAGATGATTGGCCTTCGCGCCTTCGCCGAAGCGACTGTTCTTCACTTCGACGAAATTGCCGATCTTCGCGTTGCGCCCGATCTTCGAGCCGGCGCGCAAGCGGGCGAAGGGACCGATCGAACAACCGCTATCGATCGTCGCGCCTTCGATATGACAGAAGGCGCCGATCGAGGCGCCATCGGCGACCGACACACCGGGCCCGAACACGACATTGGGCCCGATGACGACATCCTGTCCGATGCGCGTATCCCAGGCGAAGAAGACCGAGGATGGATCGATCAGGGTTGCGCCGTTCGCCATGGCGGCGGCGCGCAACTTCGTCTGCATCACCGCCTCGGCGACGGCTAGATCCGCGCGGCTGTTGATGCCGAGCAACTCGTCTTCCGCCGCCTCGACGACGGCACAGGCCGCGCCATCTTTGCGGGCGATCGCGACGATGTCGGTCAGATAGAATTCCTGTTTGGCATTGCGATCGTCGAGCCGGTCGATGAGTGAGCGCAGTTGCGATCCGTCGATCGCCATGACGCCGGAATTGCATAAATCGATCGTGCGCTCCATCGCGCTCGCGTCGCGGAATTCGACGATCCGTTCGAGGTGCCCGGCACCGTCGACAATGAGCCGCCCGTACTCCGCCGGATGTTCCGGCCGAAAGCCGAGAACCACGACGGCGGGATTGTCGCTCGCGCGGCGACGCTCGAGCATGCGGAGGAGCGTTTCGGTGCGGATAAAGGGCGTATCGCCATAGAGCACCAGCATGTCACCGGCCGTATTGCCGAGCGCCGGCAACGCCGCCGCGACGGCATGGCCGGTACCGCGTTGCTCTGTCTGGATGGCGGTCGGTCGCGGTGCAACGGCGGCGGCAACCTCGGGCATGTCTGGGGCAACAACCACGATCTCGGCACGGCAACCGAGCGGCGCGAGGCCGGCGAGGACATGACCGATCAGCGGCAGGCCGGCGACCCGGTGCATGACCTTCGGCAAACGCGAGCGCATCCGCGTGCCCCTGCCGGCGGCGAGCAGGACCGCAGCCGGCCGGCTTTCGTCACTTTGAGCCAAGACCCCTCCATTGGTCGTTCGCCCGCAACCCTACCCGGCCGCCTTGATCCGGAACAGTCTGGGGTGGCCGCTTCGATGCCGATCCCACGCTATCGGCCGATTATGGCGCAGCCGTGACCTTTGAACCGGACCCGGCACCAGACTTGCGACCGGCGGCAGGCATCCGCAAGATCGCTCGAGGATTGGAGCAAAGGGTCGCCATGCCGCCGCCGGATCAACCTCAGCTGCTTAGCGTCGCGCTCGACTGCGCGAGACGCGGCGACTTCAAAGGCACGTCGGAGATCTGCCGGCATATCCTGCAAGCGGATCCCGAGCAGCCGGATGCGCTGCATTGCATGGGCCTCTTGCAGCGCCAGACCGGCGATACCGAAACGGCGGTCCGAAGTCACGAACGCGCCGTCCGCGGCCGGCCGGACAATGCCGAGTATCGCAATGCGCTGGGCCTCGCCTATCGGGCGGTCGGCCGCATTGCTGATGCAATCGACGCGTACGAGGCGGCGTTACGAATCGACGCCGAATTCGCCGATGCCCATCTCAATCTCGGTGTGATCTATCTGGAGCGCGGCGACCACCGCAACGCCATCGTCCGCTTTCGTGCCGCCGTCGAGCGGCGCCCGTCCGATCCACAGTTTCATGTTGCACTGGGGCGGGCGCTGGCCGCTGCCGGCGATTCCGCGCCGGCCATGGAATCGTATCGGCGCGCGCTGTCGATCGCACCGAATATCGGGCCGGCCTGGTCGGGAATCGGCGACCTTCATCTGGCCGCCGGCAACGAGCGGGCCGCGATGACCGCTCTGGCGGACGGCATTGCCAACGATCCGCGCGATGCGGGCAATTATCTCCGGCTCGCGCCAATCCTGCTCGCGCTCGGCCAGATCCGCGATGCAGTCGACTGTCTGCGGCGCGGTGTCGACCAGAACCCCGGATCGGCGCCGCTCCACGTCGCGCTCGCGCGCGTGATGTTGCGGGCCGGCCTTTGGGGCGAAGCCTGGGCGCATTACGAACGCCGTCTGGCGTTGCCGCTTTACTTGAACGAGATGCGGCGTTTCGTGCAACGACCCTGGGATGGCAGCGATCCCGCAGGGATGACGATCTGCGTCCACTGCGAGCCGTCGGCCGGCGAGAGCATCGTGCTGTTGCGGTATCTCGAACCGCTCGCCAAACGCGGCGCCAAAATTGTTCTGCGCTGCCCGCCCCCGCTCCGCCATCTTTTCTCATCGCTTACGGTGCCGGTCACAGTGCGCAGTACCGACGAGCCGCTGCCGCCGTTCGATCGGCAAACCTGGCTCGGTTTGCTGCCGTTGCTGCTGAAACAACCGAATCCGGGCGCCCTTGCGACCAGACCCGCCGGATTCGATGCCGGCAGTGCCACGGCGCGCTGGGCCGAGCGTTGCGCCAGGCAGCAGCGGCCCATCATCGGACTGCACTGGCGCAGCACGAGCGGCGGGGCACTCGACGATCCCCATCGCCTGCTCATGATGGTTGCGCAGTGGGCCGGCAGCCTGATCTCCTTGCAGGATCGAACGGTCGGGCCCGAGATTCAAAAATCCGGGTTGGTCGAACGCATGATCCAGGTCGGCGCGGAGCTGTCCGATGGCCGCGATATCGTAGCCGACATCGCCGCGGCGGCCGGGCAATGCGATCTGGTGATTACCGTCGATTCGGCAATCGCGCAGATCGCAGCGATGCTCGGCTGCCGAACCATCGTGCTAATCCGAGGTAGCGAGGATTTCTGGTGGCCAGCGGAAGGCACCGACGTGCCGTGGCTCGGAGATGTTCATCTGCACCGCCGAAGCCACCGCGAAACCGACGAGCAATATCTCGAACGTCTAAAGCCGATGCTCGCCGGCTAGCCACGAACCCGATCGCCGAGAGTCATCCGCCGGATGCGACCGGCTGGGCGCTCACCAGTTCGAGACGAAGTTCGCCGAGTGCCATGCGCGCCGATACCGCGATCGGCACCATGACGGCAGAGTCGAGCAGCGGCGCAAACCAGATCGTCAGTTCCCGCGGATAATATCCGGAGCTCGACGCGCTGGTCGGGAAGCCCGAGCGATACTCGATCGACAGACGGCAGGCGATCACCTCCGCCGCCGCGATCGCAGGGCCGGACGTAAACCGCCCCGGGGGCGGCGTCGCATCGCTGCCCACAACCGTGAGATCATAGCGGCGGATTCCGTCGAAGACCGGCAACTGACCGCTGCAGCCGCCGCGCGCCATCGCCTGATCCATCAGAACGATTCCGGCACTGACCGGATCGATCGTCCCGGTTTCGAAACCGCTCTCGAGCGCCACACGCGTTTCGCGCGTCGGCGGATCGGCAAAGACCGTGACCGCGCCGCCCGCGCCATAGTCGAGATCGACGCGCTGCACATACTGACCTGCGGTCGACACGCTGCGATGCCAGAGCGGATGCAGTGTTTCACCCTGCCGCCCGCCGTCGGATTCAAGCTGCATCTGGAACGGCATCCAGGCGGCGGCATTCGCGTTGGTCGCTAGCGACACATTGGCATTGAACACATCGATGCGGCCGCTCTGCCGGGCGAGATCCGCGCGCAGGTCGGTCTCGATCAGAGGCACCATGCCGAGATAACCGACATAGCGCAGTGCCCAGGAATCTGCCTGCGCCGAGCCGGCACCGCCGAGGATCGAAAGGACAGCCAGAAAGCCGATTGCTCTCAGTATGTTGCCGTTCATTGTGGGATCCGATCCTCTTCGGTTGACAGGGCGCGGGACGCTGCCCTAAGCAGGCGCCGACGGACGATTGCAGGTTCGGGCGCGTAGCTCAGCGGGAGAGCACTGCCTTCACACGGCAGGGGTCACAGGTTCAATCCCTGTCGCGCCCACCATCTAAGCACCGAGCGCTACACGATTTTCAGTAATCCGACATAGTGTCGATATTGTGACTACTTTTAATCGGGCGCGTTTCGGGTGCAACCGTTGCCGTCGCCCTCCCTTTTTTCGTGCTGTCGCCGCATTCAAGGGCAACCGCCCTTTAGCTCCGGACGACAGGGCCAGGCTGCCGGCGCGAAATCAGGAGCGCAACCGCAATTCCTATCATGCCGATCAGCACGGCAAGCCCGGCCTGGAAGCGTTCGATCCAGTCCAAGAGGCTGGGCTTGGGCGGCGAGGGCAGTTCCTGCGGTGGCGGTTCGAACCCCGGAACGGTTGCCCAGAGACCAGCCGACTGCTCGCGCGCCGCGCGTTCCGCCTGGTCGTAACGATCGGCCAGTGCCGGATCCGCCGACGGGCCACGGGTGGTCTGCCGATCCACAATTCCCATGCCCGCCTCGAGCATCGTTTCGACGAGATCGTCGGCGCCGAGGCTGCAGGACACGAGCGAGCGCCGGAACCGATCACGCCCGGCCGAATAACAATCGAGCTCGGCTTCGCTGAGAACGAGCTCCAGAGCCACCCGGGCAATCGCATCGGCCCGCCAGTCTCCCGGGAAGCTGCGCAGTCCATAGAGCTTGAAGTGTTCCCCTTCCAGTTGGAGCGTAACCGCGTCGATCACGACCGGAACGCCGGTGAAGTGGCGTGGCGGCAAGGGTTCGAGCGGCAGCGCGTCGACCGGTTCGACCGGAATGGCCGGGGGTGGCGTTGCCTCCTGGGCGCGAACCACAGGTGACGTAATCGCACCACCAAACAGGGCCGCCGACGGCAACAGGGCGGCGAGGAAGATCGTCCGAATCAGGCATCGTTTCATGGTGCCAAGTCTGTCGCGTCGCCGAAGCCGATACAACCTCGATGCACAGCCGGATACCGGATTGCCAGTTGGTTCCACCGGGATGGGCCCCTAATATCCCGCCGCGAATATTGGCCGCATCGACCGAGCAAAGCGGCTGCAGCGGATAACGCCTTCGGGCTCGCCACGGGGGATCGCAGGGATGAACACGGGTGAACTGGCTGCGCTGGCTCCCAGCATCGCGGCGGCGGCTCGCACCGCGGGTGCACGAATCATGGACTATTACAGCCAGGCAATTGCGGCGCGTGCCAAGGACGATCGCTCGCCCGTTACCGACGCGGACGATGCAGCAGAACGCATCATCCTTCCCGTTCTCGAGGATCTGCTTCCCGGTGTTCCGACAGTCTCCGAGGAGGCCGTGTCGCGCGAGGGCGCACCCGACATCGGACCGGCCGGCGCAACGAGGCGCTTCTGGCTGGTCGATCCGTTGGACGGCACCAAGGAATTTCTCAGCCGCAATGGCGAATTCACGGTGAACGTTGCCCTCATCGTCGATGCCACGCCCCTACTCGGCGCCGTGCATCTGCCCGCGCTTGGAACCACCTATATCGGCATCGTCGGCATGGGCGCCACCGTCGAAACCACCGAAGGGCAGCGCCGCGACATCACCGCACGAGTGCCCCCCAATGAAGGCGTAACGGTGCTCGCCAGCCGTTCGCACGGAAACGACGCGGCGCTCGACGTCTTTCTCAAGGATACGCGGATTGCCGATCGCATCAATGCCGGCAGCTCGCTGAAATTCTGCCGCATCGCCGAAGGTATCGCCGACATTTATCCCCGTCTCGGCCGGACGATGGAGTGGGATACCGCGGCCGGGCAAGCGGTACTGGCCGCCGCGGGCGGCAGCGTCTGTCGTACCGATGGCACGCCCCTCACTTACGGCAAACCGGGCTTCGAGAATCCACATTTCGTCGCCCGCGGACGCAAGGGATGATGGCCACAGCCAAAATTGTGCCGGGAGACGAAGCGGGCCTCCGTGCCGCCGCCAGAATTATCGGGAAAGGCGGACTGGTCGCGATGCCAACGGAAACGGTCTACGGCCTCGCCGGCGACGCGACAAACGACCGCGCGGTTGCACGGATCTTCGAGGCGAAAGCAC
>JBBDWW010000326.1:0-2698 GCA_040902645.1 Dongiaceae bacterium
CGGCGGGCGCCCGCATGGCCGAGATCGCGCTCGGTGCCCGTCTGGCGGGCCACCGGCACGATCTGCGCACCAAAGCCCGCCCGGGCGACCCGGCCCGAGTTCGCCACCTTGTCCTCGCCGGGCCCGCGGCCGCATCGGCCCGGACCGCCTGGCGGCCTTTCGCGGCAATCGCCGAGGGCGTCGAATTCGCCCGCGAGCTGGTCAACGAACCGGGCAACCGGCTCTATCCGGCATCCTTCGCGGTCAGGCTGAAGCGCCGCCTGGCGCCGCGCGGTATCGCGGTCGAGATCCTTGCGCCGCCCGCCTTGCGGCAACTCGGTATGGGCGCCCTGCTGGCCGTCGGCAGCGGCAGCGCGAACCAGCCGCGCCTCGTGGTGTTGCGCTGGCCCGGAAGCGGCGCCGGCCGCAAAGCCATGCCGGTCGCTTTGGTCGGCAAGGGCGTCACGTTCGATACCGGCGGCATCTCGATCAAGCCAGCCTCGAAGATGGAGGAGATGAAGGGCGATATGGCCGGCGCGGCCGCCGTGATCGGCACGCTGCTGGCGCTTGCCCGTCAGGGTGCCGCGAACCCGGCGGTCGGCGTATTGCCGCTGGTCGAGAACATGGTTTCGGGCAGCGCCTATCGGCCTGGCGATGTACTGACCAGCCATTCGGGCCAGACGATCGAGGTCGTCGATACCGACGCCGAAGGGCGCCTCATTCTCGCCGATGCGCTCTCTTACGCGGTGCGGCGGTTCAAGCCGCGCGCGCTGGTCGATCTCGCGACCCTTACCTATTCGGTGATCGCCGCGCTCGGCCATCTCTATGCCGGCATTTTCTCCAACAACGAAGTGCTGGCCGCGCAGTTGATCGCTGCCGGTCGCGATGCGGGCGAGCGTCTGTGGCGCTTGCCGCTGCATCCCGATTATGACGAGCATCTCAAATCTCACATCGCCGACATCAGGCAATGCGCGCCGGATGAGGAATCCGCCGACGCGGTGCATGCCGCGCAATTCATGCAGAGTTTTGTCGGCGGCACTCCCTGGGCGCATCTCGATATCGCCGGCGTCGAGTTCATGCGCGGCGAGGGACGCAGCGGCGGTTCCGGCTTCGCGGTCAGGTTGCTGACCCAATGGCTGACGGTCGCGCAGACCGCTCGCGCGTCGCGCCCGCAACCGCGCCGTGCGAATGGTTCGCAGCGGAAAACCGCGCGGGGGCCCCGTCGCTCGCAGCGCTGACCCTCAGAAATCCCGCGGGAATCCGCAGTTTTATCCGGTGGATACCCGGTCCGATTGTCGCCGTCACGGAAACTTAACTAATATGAAACGGTAACCGCCGGGTTCCCGTGATCGAACGACCGGCGGAACCAACAGGGTTTTCACAGGGGAGTAGGGATCCATGACGCATCGTATGGGGCGCCTTTTGGGCGCGCTCGTTGTTGCGGCCGCCAGCATTGCTGGCCTGTCTGCCGCCAAGGCCGAAGATCTGATTGTCTATACGGCGCTCGAAGACGATCAGCTCGGTGCCTACAAGGAAGCTTTCGAAGCCGCCAATCCGGATATCACCATCAACTGGGTCCGGGATTCGACCGGCGTCGTCACGGCGCGGTTGCTGGCGGAAAAGAACAATCCGCAGGCTGATGTCATCTGGGGCCTCGCGGCCACCAGCCTGCTGGTGCTCGATGCCGAGGGCATGCTCGAAGGGTACGCGCCGGCCGGCGTCGAAGCGCTCAAGCCGGGCTTTGTCGACCAGGCGAACACGCCGCCGCATTGGGTTGGCATGGACGCGTGGATTTCGGCCGTCTGCTACAATCACGCCGAGGGCAAGCTACGCAACATTCCGGCACCGGCGACCTGGGACGATCTGCTGAAGCCGATCTACAAAAACCAGATTACGATGCCGAACCCGGGCTCCTCCGGTACCGGTTTCCTGACCGTTTCAGCAATTCTGCAACAGCGCGGCGAAGAAGCCGGATGGCAGTATCTCGATGCCTTGCACGAGAACATTGCGGTCTACCTGCATTCGGGGTCGCGTCCTTGCGTGAATGCGGCGCAGGGCGAGTATGTGCTGGGCATCTCATTCGAATATCGGGGCGCTCAGGAAAAGACCAAGGGTGCGCCGATTGATGTGATCATCCCGAGCGATGGTGCCGGCTGGGACATGGAAGCCTCGGCGATCATCGCTGGAACCGACAAGCTTGAGGCCGCACAGCGGTTGCTCGACTTCTCGGTCAGTCAGGGCGCCAACGAGCTTTATAACCAGAGCTACGCGGTCGTGGCGATGCCAGGCGTGTCGCGGGCCATCCCGAACTACCCTGCGGATGCCGAAGCGTTGATGATCGAGAACGACTTCTCATGGTCGGCACTCAATCGCGAACGCATCCTCGAAGAGTGGCAGGCACGCTACGGCAGCAAGGACGCGCCGCAGTAATCCGCCAACCGTCCGACCGGCCCGGGTTCCGGCAGTATGCCGCGACTCGGACCGATGTCGGCTATGGGGATCGATGCCGGCATGTCCGCCGCTGGGCGGCGCACGGCCGGCTTGATATCATTCGAGCGGTCAGTCGAAAGTCGGAAATGAGGGGGCGGCATCGTGAACGCGCGCGGGGGCGAGCCCTATCTTCATATCGAGGGCCTGAACAAATCGTTTGGCGACTTTCAGGCACTCAAGGACATCTCGCTCGATGTGTATGAGGGTGAATTCGTCTGCTTTCTCGGCC
>JBBDWW010000327.1:0-2671 GCA_040902645.1 Dongiaceae bacterium
CGATGCGACATCACCGCGCGATAGGCGGCGCGATGTGCCATCTCCACCGTTTGCATCGTCTCGGTCAGCGTGCCGATCTGGTTCACCTTGACCAGGATCGCATTGCCGATGCCGCGCTCGATGCCATCCTTCAGCCGAACGGGATTGGTCACGAAGATGTCGTCGCCGACGAGCTGCACCGTGTCGCCGAGTTTTTTCGTGAGTTGCGCCCAGCCGTCCCAATCGTCCTCGGCCATGCCATCCTCGATCGAGACGATCGGATAACGCCCGCAGAGTTCGCCGTAATAGGCGACCATGCCGGCGGCGTCGAGCGTGCGGCCCTCGCCATCGAGTTTGTATTGGCCCTTGTCGTGGAACTCGGTCGCGGCGGCATCGAGGCCGAGCGCGATCTGCTTGCCCGGTTTGTACCCGGCTGCCTCAATCGCCTGCATGATGAAGGCGAGCGCCTCGTCGGCGCTTTTCAGATTGGGCGCGAACCCGCCCTCGTCGCCGACATTGGTATTGTGTCCCGCCTTCTTCAGCGCGGCGCGCAGTGCGTGGAACACTTCCGCACCCATGCGCAGGGCTTCGGCGAAGCTTGGCGCATCCAGCGGCAGGATCATGAATTCCTGGAAGTCGATCGGATTGTCGGCATGCGCGCCGCCATTGACGATGTTCATCATCGGCACCGGCAACACATGCGCCGAGGCACCGCCGACATAGCGATAGAGCGGCAGCCCGGCATCCATCGCGGCCGCTTTCGCCGCCGCGAGACTGACGCCGAGGATCGCGTTGGCGCCGAGCCGGCTCTTGTTCTCGGTGCCGTCGAGTTCGATCAAGGTGCGATCGATCCGCGCCTGCCCTTCGGCTTCCATCCCGGAGAGCGCATCGAAGATCTCGCCGTTCACGGCATCGACCGCCTGCCGCACGCCTTTGCCGCCATAGCGCTTCTTGTCGCCGTCGCGCTTCTCGACGGCCTCATGCGTGCCGGTCGATGCGCCCGAGGGCACGGCGGCACGGCCGAAGGCGCCGCTTTCGAGCGTCACCTCGACCTCGACGGTCGGATTGCCGCGACTGTCCAGGATTTCGCGGCCGTGGATATCGACGATGGCGGTCATGGTTCAATTCCCTTTTGCGCGCCGCTTATAAGCCCGGCCTCGCGAGGGCTCAAGGGACCGCGCGGAACCGCGTCTAGAGCGGCCGCTGCTTCGCCAGTTTGTCGAACGCCATCAGATCGGCAAGCAGCGCCGGAAGCTGCTTCAGCGGCACCATGTTCGGCCCGTCCGACGGCGCCTTGTCGGGATCGGGATGGGTCTCGATGAAGACGACCGCAACGCCGATCGCGACCGCGGCGCGAGCGAGGACGGGCACGAATTCGCGCTGTCCGCCCGAGACGGTGCCCTGCCCGCCCGGCTGCTGCACCGAATGGGTCGCATCGAACACGACCGGATAGCCGTTCGCCTTCAAAACCGGCAGCGCGCGCATATCGGAGACCAGCGTGTTGTAACCGAACGAAACGCCGCGCTCGGTCTGCAGGATGTTGCAGTTGCCGGTCGAGGCGATCTTGTCGACCACATTCTTCATGTCCCAGGGCGCGAGGAACTGACCCTTTTTGACGTTGATCGCCTTACCGGTCTCGCCCGCCGCGAGCAGCAGATCGGTCTGCCGGCAAAGAAAGGCCGGGATCTGCAGCACGTCGACGATTTCGCCGACGGGTGCGCATTGAGCGGCATCATGCACGTCGGTGAGCACGGGCAGTCCGGTCGTCTCGCGGACTTCGGCAAGGATCGGCAAACCAAGTTCCATGCCGATACCGCGCGCCGAGTTGGCACTGGTGCGGTTCGCCTTGTCGAAACTGGTCTTGTAGATGAGACCGATGCCGAGCTTCGTAGTGATCTCCTTCAGCGCGGCGCTGACCTCGAGCGCATGCGCGCGGCTCTCCAGCGCACAGGGCCCGGCGATGATGGCCAACGGCCTGTCGTTGGCGATTTCGAGGTCGCGGATCTTGACGGTGTGAGCGGCGGCCATGCGGCTACTCTACACCAACCGGCTTTGCTCGAGCGCGGCGCCGACAAACGAGGTGAACAAGGGGTGCGGCTCGAACGGCCGCGATTTCAGCTCGGGATGGAACTGCACCCCGACGAACCAGGGATGATCCACCAGCTCGACGATCTCGGGCAACAGCCCGTCGGGCGACATGCCGGAGAAGCGCAGGCCGACCTGTTCGAGGCGACCCTTGTAATTGACGTTCACTTCGTAGCGGTGGCGGTGCCGCTCGCTGATGATGTCCTGCCCGTAAATCTCATGCACCTTGCTGCCGGGCAGCAGCCGGCATTCATAGGCGCCGAGCCGCATCGTGCCGCCGAGATCGCCGCGCGCGTCGCGCTTCTCGAGCTGGTTGCCGCGCAGCCATTCGGTCATCAGTCCGACCACCGACTCATTCACGACGCCGAACTCGCTCGATCCCGCGCCCTCGATGCCAGCGAGATTGCGCGCCGCCTCGATCACCGCCATTTGCATGCCGAAGCAGATGCCGAAATAGGGCACGTTGCGTTCGCGCGCGAACCGCGCCGCCGCGACCTTCCCTTCCGAGCCGCGCTCACCGAACCCGCCGGGCACGAGGATCGCATGCACGTCTTCGAGATGATGGACCGCATCTTCCTGCTCGAAGATTTCGGAATCGATCCAGTTG
>JBBDWW010000328.1:0-2662 GCA_040902645.1 Dongiaceae bacterium
GACCTGTTCGAAGCACAGATCTGCTTCCTCGGCAATCTCGAACGGCCGCTCATCACGAACGCAATCGACTCCGCAGCGATCAACCTGGCCGACAACAATATCGTCGCCGGCTTCGATATTCTCGTGAATCACTGGGCGCCCAACGGACCCATCGAATTCCGCGAAGGTATCAGTGGCATCGGGGTAACAAACGGCACCATCATCGGCAATACATTCCTCTCGACGGTGCAACCTCGCGGGCCGCAACAGAACGAAGAGGACGGCATCGAACTAACTGACTCCTTTGGAACGTTTCTGATTGCCGAGAACCACTTTGACCTGACGCCCGATGAGGCTATTCACATCAACCAAGGTGGCATGTCATCGGCGACCTACGTAATTCGCGACAACAACATCACGCCCGGCGAAGAAGGCATTCTTATTATCGCCGAGGGCAATGGTCATGCCACCGCGGAGATCTTCAACAACGACATTCACGATGCCGGTCAGAACAGCGCTCTACAGGCCGGTGGTATGGTGTTCGACGTGCGCGATCACGCGCTTCTCGACCTCAACATCCACGATAATATCATTCGGGATTCGTTCAGCCAAGCGTCCGGCGCCGTGCAGATCGTCGCCGTTCAGTCGCCGTTCGTGGGTGGTACACCCGCAACTGCAAACATTCGGTTCGTCGACAATGTGATAGCAAATTATAACGCGAAGGCGGCCGGCGTTTTTGCCGTCGCCGGAGAGGGCGGCGAAGTCCAACTCGATATTTCGGACAACTCCATCACTGACGTGGGAGCATCGGGGCTTTTCCTCGGCACCCAGCCAGCCGGCGGCACGATATGCGCCAACATCGACGACAACACGACGGACGGCAGTTACGAAGTCGGCACCGCAGTTGCGCCTTTCGGGACGTTCACCGGCCCGATCCAGCTCGAGCCAGCGAGCGGCAATTCGGGTGCGTTCAACACCGGTGCCGGCGTGGTGAACGTCGCAGACGGCTTCTGCGGATTCTGACCGTTTGCGTCAGCCCCGCGCGAGTGTAGCCCGTCCGGCGTAGCGACCGGTGCCGCCCAACCCCTCCTCGATCCGGAGAAGCTGGTTGTACTTGGCGAGCCGGTCGGAGCGCGACAGCGAGCCGGTCTTGATCTGCCCGCAATTGGTCGCCACGGCCAGATCGGCAATGGTTGCATCCTCGGTTTCGCCCGAACGATGCGACATCACCGCGCGATAGGCGGCGCGATGCGCCATCTCGACCGTCTGCATCGTCTCGGTCAGTGTGCCGATCTGGTTCACCTTGACCAGAATTGCGTTGCCGATACCGCGCTCGATCCCGTCCTTGAGACGCAACGGATTGGTTACGAAGATGTCGTCGCCGACGAGCTGGACCTTGCCGCCGAGCTTTTCCGTGAGCAGCGCCCAGCCGTCCCAATCGTCCTCGGCCATGCCGTCCTCGATCGAGACGATCGGATAGCGCCCGCAGAGCTCGCCGTAATAGGCGACCATGCCGGCGGCATCGAGCGTGCGGCCCTCGCCGTCGAGCTTGTATTGGCCCTTGTCGTGGAATTCGGTCGCGGCGGCGTCGAGCCCGAGCCCGATCTCGCTGCCCGGCTTGAAGCCGGCCGCCTCGATCGCCTGCACGATGAAGGCGAGCGCCTCGTCGGCGCTCTTGAGATTGGGTGCGAAGCCGCCCTCGTCGCCGACGTTCGTGTTGTGCCCGGCCTTCTTCAGCGCCGCGCGCAGCGCATGAAACACTTCGGCACCCTTGCGCAGCGCTTCGGCGAAACTCGCCGCCTCAAGCGGCAGGATCATGAATTCCTGGAAGTCGATCGGGTTGTCGGCATGCGCGCCGCCATTGACGATGTTCATCATCGGCACCGGCAGCACATGCGCCGCGGCGCCGCCGACATAGCGATAGAGCGGCAACCCGGCATCCATCGCCGCTGCCTTCGCGACGGCAAGGCTCACACCGAGGATCGCGTTGGCGCCGAGCCGGCTCTTGTTGTCGGTGCCGTCGAGTTCGATCAGCGTGCGGTCGAGCCGCGCCTGCCCCTCGGCTTCCATCCCCGAAAGCGTGTCGAAAATCTCGCCGTTGACGGCATCGACCGCCTGGCGCACGCCCTTGCCGCCATAGCGCTTCTTGTCGCCGTCGCGCTTCTCGACGGCCTCATGCGTGCCGGTCGATGCGCCCGAGGGCACGGCGGCACGGCCGAAGGCGCCGCTTTCGAGCGTCACCTCGACCTCGACGGTCGGATTGCCGCGGCTGTCCAGGATTTCGCGGCCGTGGATATCGACGATGGCGGTCATGGTTCAAATTCCCTTGTGCGCGCCGCTTATAAGCCCGGTTTTGCGGCGGCTCAAGCGACGCCCGGGACGCCGTTCTAGAGCGGCCGCTGCTTCGCCAGTTTGTCGAACGCCATGAGATCGGCGAGCAGCGCCGCAAGCTGCTTCAGCGGCACCATGTTCGGTCCGTCGGACGGCGCCTTGTCGGGATCGGGATGCGTCTCGATGAACACGACCGCAACGCCGATCGCGACCGCGGCGCGCGCGAGCACGGGCACGAATTCGCGCTGTCCGCCCGAGGCGGTGCCCTGCCCGCCCGGTTGCTGCACCGAATGGGTTGCATCGAACACGACCGGATATCCGTTCGCCTTCAGCGTCGGCAGCGCGCGCATGT
>JBBDWW010000329.1:0-18402 GCA_040902645.1 Dongiaceae bacterium
CGCTCATCAGTTTCTGGGTCTTGCGCACCCGTTCGCGATACTCGGATTCGGGAAACGCGAGTTCCCGCGGTAGCGGTGACTGCTCCAGGGCCTGTATCAGGTTCATAATATCCTACCTCTCGCTGCTTGGTCGGTTATGTGTCTGATTTGCGTGATTTCGTGGTCCGAGAATCACCGCGCGCCGAGCGTTTGCCGGCCGCCGTGTTTTTCTCAGGTTCGAGAGTTCGGAACTCGTAGCGGAACTTGCGCACATCCCACATTGCGTACACATCGGCACTGATGAATCCGGGAATCTCCGCCCATAGCGATTCCTTGTATTTGCCGAAAGCATGACTGTCGCTCATCGCCACTTCGAACATCACGTCGTAACCGGTGAGCAGCAGGCCGATCCAGCCGACCTCGCGCTTCTTCTCGAGAACGGCGACCGCGCCTTCGACCGTGCCCGGCTGCAGCCGGAGCCCGACCGTTGCGTGGAAATCCAGCCCCATGCGCCAAGGATTTGGGATTGCGATCACCTGGATGATGCCGGCCTCATGCAACTGGCTGTAGCGGGCGCGCACGGTGCCCGGCGAAACCCGGAGCCGCTTGCCGATCTCGCGGAACGAGGCGCGCCCGTCGCGCTGCAGTTCGGCGACAATCTGACGGCTGAGCGTATCGAGCTCGATTATTGAGTTCTTGGCCATTTGGCATTTAACTCCGATTATTTCTGAACAAAAGATCAGTTAATTGCCAATTTCTAGAGCATTCAGTTAACAGGCACAAGGTTCCCTGCGAATAGTGTCAGCACGGAGCGGCGCGGGCGGGCGGGCGCCACGTCAGCCCCGATAGCGGGTCGCGCGAATGGCGAGAATTGTCGATCCCACCGTCGTGATGAGGATGAGCGTCGCCAGCGCGTTGACGCTGGGATCGAGCGAGCGGCGCAGCAGCCCCCAGATGAGCGTCGGCAAGGTGAGTCCACCACCAATCGTGTAGTAGGTGATGATGAACTCGTCGAGCGAGAGTGCCATCGCGATCAGCGCCGCACCGATAACGGTCGGACTGATGATCGGCAGCGTCACGGTAAGGAATACCTTCATCGGCGAGGCACCGAGATCGCGCGCAGAGTCGAGAATAGCCGTATCGAAATTCGCCATACGGGCATAGATCACCAGGATGACGAAAGGCTGGATGAAGACCACCTGCCCCGGCACGACGGTGGCGATGCCGAGCGAGAAGCCGAGCGCCGAATAGGTGCTGAACAGCGCAAGCGCGAGCACGAGCGGCGGCATCATCAGGGGCATCGCGAGGGCGGCGAGGGCGGGCGCGGCCCGGCGGGGTCGTAATCCGGCGAATGCGAATGCTGCAAGATTGCCGACCAGCACGGACGTCACGCCCACCGCGAAGCATATGTAGGCGCTGTTCTCGAGTGCCACCCAGAAATCGGCTTTAGCGAAGAGCGCCCTGTACCAATCGAACGTCAGCCCTCGCATCGGAAAGCTCGCAAGCTCGTTCCGGCCGAACGAGAAGAGCACGAGCAGAAACAGGGGCGACAGCATGAACAGTACCGTCGCGGCGCCGAACAGGATCCAGATGAAGCGCCCGAAGCGGCTCGTCATCGGACGGCGAGAACGCGATGCAGCATGGCACGCAGGCCCAGGATGGTGCCGGCGCTGATCAGAAGAATCGCAACCGCCAGCGCGGAGCTCTGTGGTGCATTCAGCGCGGTGATGAACTGGTTCTCGACGAAATTGCCGACCATGGCGGTCGAGGTGCCGCCGACGAGGCGCGGCGTAATGTAATCGCCCGCGGCAATGAAGAAGGCGAGCATAAAGGCAACGACGAGGCCGAGCTCACATTGCGGCAGCACGATATTGAGCAGCGCGCGGGCGGGTCGAGCGCCAAGATCGCGAGCGGCCGCAAGCTGTGCATCGCTGACGCCGCGGAGGCTGCCATAGATCGGCAGCACCGCAAATGGCAGCAGGAAATGCGTTAGCGTGGTGACAACGGCGCCGGGATTGTAGAGCAGCCACGGCAAGGGCTCGCTGATGAGACCAAGCTCCAGAAGGCCGGTATTGAGAATGCCCGTGGTGCCGAGGATTGTGCGCCAGGCGTAGATCTTGACGAGGTAGCCGCCGAACATGGTGATCAGCGTAATGAAGAGTAGCGCAGGCCCCCATCTGCCGGCGCGGAACCGGATCAGATAGGCGAAGGCGAAAGCGATCACGGTGGTCAGGATCGCAATAACCAGCGCGACCGCAAATGTGAATCCGAGCGAATAGAAATATTCGCGATAGACATCGATATAGTTGACGAACGTGAAATTCCGCGAGATGCGATAGGAGCTGACGCTCCAGAAGCTCATCACTGCGAAATAAGCGAAAGGGCCTACGAAAAAGAGCAGGAAGATGAGTGTCGCCGGCAGGGCGAAGAGAGCGAGGACGAGAGGCTGGCGCGGCATCGGCGGGTCATCCGGCGCGTCGGGCACTCGACCGCTTGGTCAAGTGCCCGACCGGCGTCGATGCTCGCGCGGTCCGGATGAACAATCGGCCTATGCCTTCATCACGGTTTCCCAACCCTTGATGTAGTCGTCCCAGGTCGCGTTCGTACCATCCGCTTCGAGGAGGTACATCTCCTCGATCCGGAGGTTGGTCGTAAAGAACGAGGCGATGTCGTCGTAGGGATAGGTCGCGCGGTTGGCTTCACTCAGCATGGGAAGCGCTTCGGCATTGGTGATCGGGAGACCGTTATACTCGGCTCCGGCGACCTGGCCCTCGACCGAGAGCGCATTGTTGATGAGCGCATAGACGGCGTCCGGATCGCTGGCTTCCACACCCATCGAGAAGCCCTCGACATACGTCATGGTGCCTTCCTTCGGATAGCTCCAGGCAACGCGTACCTCGCCCGCCAGTGGCGCAACCCACTCCGCACCCTCGCAGACCAGGATCTCCTTACGCGCGAACAGATCGCCCAGCTCGCCATAGCTCGCCGCTATGGTGCGCAGATGGTTCTTCTTCATATCGATGAGAAACTTTATGGTCTCGTCGAGCTCAGCGAGCGTCATGCGGTTCGGCGATTGGTTGCCGGTGACAACGCGTCCCCAGGTGGCGAAGACCGAGGTCGGGTCGGCCGGAATGGCGGATTTGCCTTTGAACTCCGGCCGAAGCATATCCATCCAGGACTCCATCGGGTCCGTCACCTCGTCGGCATTGTACATCAGCGGGATTGATGCCCAGGTAAACGGCACCGAGTACCACTGATCCTCATAGGTCATGTTGTTGCGGGCGGCGTCGACGATCGCCGGAAACAGGTTTTTGAAATTCGGAATCTTCTCGAGATCGAGCGGCCGCAGCAGACCTTCCGCCGCCATGAAATCGACCTGGATGAAATAGGGGCTGCTGACGTCGACCTCGCGGGGGTTCAATCGCAACTTGGCGATGATCTCTTCCGCCGCCCCGATGTACGTCTTGTCGAGCGTAAGATCGTTCTTTGCAAGAAAGTCGCCGCCTTCGAGGAAGACATCATAGCCTTCCCAAACCATCGCTTTGATATTCGTCTCGGCGAGCGCCGGGCGGAAACCGCCGCTTGCGGCCACCCCGAGCGCGGCAGCGCCAAGCGTGCCTGTGCCCCTCATCATCTGGCGCCGCGTCATCGGTGCGAGGGAACGAACCCGCACCAGCCCATCGGCGGCACTCTTCATTCTGTTTTGCTTCATTGCGATATCCTCCCTTGCTTTACCGGAGCCCGCTTCACGGCGGCGGACCGTTTTTCTGCGGATCTGCCTCCAACCGGCCGTTGGGGCAGATCCGTTCTTTGGCATCGGTTGACAAGTCGATCGGGTCAGGCGGCACAGCTTATGCCGCCGGCTTCCCGACCTTGCCGGCATTCTGCAGGCACCTTCGAAGTGTTTCCTGCCTGCCCGAAAACGGTGATCGCCGGTCATCCTAATTCACCGGATCGGGAGCTTGCAAGCCATTCGCGGGCTATGGTCAAGAAAGCCTGTACGAATGTCCAAATCTGATGTGTTTCTTTGACACAATGAGTAGAAAACTTAAAATTTACTCGCCAAACGATCTCGGACGCATCGTCGATAACTTGCGCAATCCCCCGGCCATCGCAGGCGTACGCACGCCGGGCCGGACGCTGCCGAAGCTTCGCAACCGCCCGAAATTCTCACGTAAATTGGTCTAAGATTCGGGATGCGCCCAAAGACTGGAGGCTCGCAGCGCACGCCCGGATGGGCATCGATCGCCAGTATGCGGCAACGGCATTGCGCTCGTTCTTGAAGTCAATTCGAGCAGCAACGATCCGGGTACAACGCAGTAAAGAACAGAAGCCGAGCGGCAAGATCGAAAGGGATAGGTAGATGACCGACGTGTTTCCATTGCATGACACCACCACGGCACCTGCAGATTCAAAGGAACTGTTGCAGCGCGCAGAAAAGAACCTGGGCATGATACCCAATCTGGAGCGCGTTATGGCCACAGCACCCGCACTCCTTGCGGGTTATGTTGAGTTGTGGGAGCTCTTCGACAAAACCAGCTTCAGCCCCATTGAACGACAGGTCGTGTATCAAACAGCAAATTTTGAGAATGAGTGTGACTATTGTGTTCCATGGCATACCAAGCTCTCTCAGCTCGCCGGCGCCGATGCTGAAACCATCGACGCATTGCGCAACGGGCGTCGCTTAAGTGATCCTCGTCTGGAGGCCCTGAGACAATTTTCGCAAAGCTTGATCCGCACAAAGGGAAAAATTGCTGTGGCCGACCTGGAAGATTTTCTGGCCGCTGGATGGACGCCACAGCATGCGCTCGAAGCAATACTTGGCATCGCTGTGAAGACAATGAGCAACTACACGAACTCGATTGCGGGAACGCCTCTCGACAACCCGGTGAAGAAGCTGGCGTGGCAGAAGCCTACTATCCGACCCCGCTCCGACTAGGGCGCACAATGAAATCAATCAGTGCAATTCGGCCGAGCCGCCCGGCGGAACTATGCCGAATCATTGCCAGGCCGAACCCGCTGGGCGAACGGCAGGATAAGCGACCAGACCAGCTTCGACGGGCGGTCATCACGGTACTCGCCGAGGCCGATGGACATTGCGTCGTGTCCCGCCTCGGGTTGGCCCACATAGGTGCCGAAGATGCGGTCCCAGACCGGCAGGTTGAAGCCGTAGTTGGAATCCGTTTCCCGACGCAATATCGAATGGTGAACCCTGTGCATGTCGGGCGTGACGAGCACGAGGCGAAGCAGGCGGTCGAATCCCAACGGCAGCCGCAGGTTGGAGTGGTTGAACATCGACGTGGCGTTGAGCACCACCTCGAAGACGAGTACCGCGAGGACCGGCGCGCCGAGCGCGAGGACCACGACCATCTTCCACAGCATCGACAGGACCATCTCGATCGGGTGGAACCGCAGCCCGGTGGTAAGGTCGAACGCCGTATCGGCGTGATGCATCCTGTGCACCCGCCACAGCAGCGGGATCTTGTGGCTGGCAATGTGTTCTGCCCAGACGGCGAAGTCGAGCACGACGAAGGCGATGATCCCCGCCAGCACGGGTTCGACGGCGATCAAGTGGAACAGGCCCCATTGCTTCTCCTCGGCGATGATCGCCGCACCGAGCGCCGTGACCGGAAGCACGATTCTGAGGACGGCCGATGACAGCGCCACCAGCGCCAGATTCGTGAACCACCGCTTCGCCTTGTAGGCGCCGACGAGTTCGGCACGCTCTAGCCGCGGAAAACAAAGCTCGAGGATCGCGATCGTGAGGAATACGAGGGCGAACGCGCCCAGCCGCACCGTGCCCTCCCATTCGCCGATTTCTTGCAATGCCGCTCTTCCGGTTGGTCCTGTCTGCAGCGTCAGGAGCGCGCCGCACGGGTGTCGAGTCAAGTCCGCCGGCAATTACGAATCGGCGATTGAGCTTCTCGTGGGATGCCCGTCCGTCACGCCAACTCCGGTGCGTCCGTGCGTCACGTCCCCGTCTTTCGAGACCGGCTCCGGGATCGTGCCGCCGGATCACGCGACACTCAACAGTGCGTGACGCAGCCTCGAGCCGATTGCCGTATCCCCGGCAATGCGCGATCCATGACGGCCCGGCGGTAGGCGGGGCGAACCTAGAGGGTGGAGCGCAGCGGGCAGATGAGCAACCTATCGCGGCGGACGCTGCTTCTCGGGCTCGGCTCAGCCCTCGGCTTTGGCCTCGCCCCTCATACGCAAGCGGCGCCGCTCGCGGCGTTCGCTCCGGTCGGCACCGGCCGCACTGCGCATGAGCGCTTCGACGCACTCCTCCGGCGCTACGTGAGACCGGATGCGCAGGGCTACAACCGTGTGGATTACCGCTCCTTCCGGCAATCGGGGCGGGGCGAGCTCTGCGCCTACCTCGGCGGGCTCGCCGCGCAGGATCCGACTCGGCTGTCGGCGGACGAGGCGCATGCCTACTGGATCAACTTCTACAACGCCAAGACACTGGATGTCGTCTTGGAGCATTATCCCGCCGCCTCGATCAGGACGATCGATCTCGGTGGCGGCGGGCTGTTCGAGGGCGGCCCGTGGTCGAAGAAGGTCGTGACGGTGATGGGCACGGACCTGTCGCTGGACGACATCGAGCATCGCATCGTGCGTCCACTCTTTGCCGATCGGATGAGCCATTACGGCCTGAACTGCGCATCCTATTCCTGCCCCAACCTCGGCGTCCGCGCCTATACAGGGGAAACCCTCGCGGCGATGCTGGCACAAGGCGCCCGCGACTACGTCAACCACCCGCGCGGCATCGCCATTTCGGCAGGCGCCATCAGGGCCTCGAAGATCTATTATTGGTACGCTGACGATTTCGGAGGGAAGAAGCAGCTGAAAACCCACTGGAAGGCTTTCGCTGCGTCCGATCTCGGTGCGCGGATCGATGCCGCCGAGATCGGCGGCTACGCTTACGACTGGTCGCTGAACGATGTCTGAAGCGCGGGATCGGGACAGACAGCGGCCCGGCGGCGGGGCACGCCGGACACTGTGGCGCTTCGCGCCGGTGGCGCTCGTCGTCACGGGCCTGGCGGTCGGTTATGCGTTCGGCCTCCAGGACTATCTGACGCTCGGTTTCCTGGCCGAGCAACGTGACGAACTGAAGGCCTTCGTGGCGGAACGCTACGCGCTGTCGCTGGCCGCCTTCCTGTTGGTCTACATCCTCGCCGTGGCGCTTTCCTTTCCCGCCGCCTCTGTCCTCACCGTCTTCGGCGGGTTCCTGTTCGGCTGGATGATCGGCGGCGCGACCGTCGCCGTCGGCGCGACCATCGGAGCGTCCCTGCTCTTCCTCGCCACGCGGTCGGCGTTCGGGAGCTTCCTTCGGGAGCGCGTCGATGGCTTCGCGAAACGCCTGGCCGACGGATTCCGCGAAAACGCCTTCGGCTATCTCCTGGTGATCAGGCTGGCGCCGGTTTTCCCGTTCTTCGTGGTCAACATCGCCGCCGCGCTGTTCGACATCAGCCTCGGGCGCTTCGTGGCGGCGACCTTCCTCGGCATCCTGCCCGGAACCTTCGCCTACGCCTATCTCGGGCAGGGCGTCGACAGCGTGCTCGTCGCCGCGCGGGATGCGGGACGGACGGCGACCCTGTCGGATCTGGCGACGCAGGAGATTACGCTGGCCTTCGCGGCCCTCGCCGTCGTGGCGGCCATTCCGTTCATCATCGCCCGCCTGCGCCGACGGCCGCGCGCTGAATGATCCGGTAGGCGCGCCTCGCGGGCCTACCGTCGCGGCGCCGGAGAGGCGAACGACGACCACCCCCACCACCATCGCGTGGCCGTCGTCAGGAAGGCCATCGCGGCGAAGACATAGGCGAGCACGGGGAATGCGGACGGAACCAGGCACATCGCCGCGAAAACGGCAATCGTCTCGGCGCCTTCGGTGAGCCCTCCGACGAACTGGATCCCTTTGCCGGGAAACGGCGCGATCAGCTGGCCCCGCTTGTGGCTGATCGCAGCGAAGGCAAGGAAACTGCTCCCGGTCCCGATGAAGGAAAGCAGCAGGATTGCGGCGGGCAGCGCGTTCGATGCGGGATCGACGAGCGCGAAGCCGACCGGAACCGCGCCGTAGAAGAAGAAATCGAGTGCGATGTCGAGGAAGGCGCCACGGTCTGTCGGTCCGTTCAGCCGCGCCACCGCGCCGTCGAGTCCGTCGAGCAGCCGGTTCGCGAGTATGCAGGCGAGCGCCGGCAGGAAGGCCGACGCCGCCAACAGGGGCAGGGCGGCAAAACCGATCACGAAGCCGGCAATGCTGATCGCGTCGGCGCTGGCGCCACGCTCCGCCAGCCGCCGGGCCGTGGGCGCCAGCAGTCGTTCCTGCACCACGATTAGGCGTCGGTCGAACATCCGGAAACCCTCCCTGCCGATCAGACTCCTTGCACCGGTCTTGCCCCGTCCAGCATCATCCGAAGCCCCGCCTTCGCTCACATCGCCGCGATGAGGCGTAACATTTCGCGCGTCAGCCCGAACAAACATAGAGGGCCGCGCTCCAGTCCAACCGCCCACCAGGATCGATCGTCGTGGCAGAGGCCAGCATCGCACAGTCCGAGCCCATCGAATGCGACATCTGCGTCATCGGCGGCGGCTCGGCCGGGCTCAGCACCGCGGCTGCGGCGGCACAACTCGGCGCGCGCACGGTGCTGATCGAACGCGGCGCAATGGGTGGCGATTGCCTCAACACCGGCTGCGTGCCGTCGAAATCGCTGATTGCGGCGGCGCACTATGCGCACGCCGCATCGGCCGGCGCGGCGTTCGGGGTCCGGTTTCCGGCACCCGAGGTCGATTTCGGCCGTGTCAGCCGGCATATCCACGATGTCATTGCCGCCATCGCCCCGCATGACAGCGTCGAGCGCTTCGAAGGGTTGGGCGTCCGAGTGCTTCGCGAGACCGCGAGGTTCGAAGGCCCGAACCTCGTCTCGGCGGGCCCGTTCCTCATCCGCGCGCGGCGTTATGTCGTGGCCACGGGCTCACGCGCGGCCATCCCGCCGGTCGAGGGCCTGGCCGCCGCGTCCCCGTTGACCAACGAGACGATCTTCGAGATCGACGTGCGGCCGGACCATTTGATCGTCGTGGGCGGCGGACCGATCGGCCTGGAGTTGGCCCAGGCCTTCCGACGCCTCGGGGCGCAGGTCACGGTGCTGGAGCGTTTCACCATCCTTCCGCGCGACGAGCCGGAAGCCGCCGCGATCGCCCGCGCGGTGTTGCGGGACGAAGGTGTCGATCTTCACGAGAACATCGAAATCTCAAAGGTTCGGCGGCATCAGGGGGCGGTAGAGGTGGCGTACACCGTCGACGGACAGCAACGGATGGTGATCGGCTCGCACATCCTCGTGGCCGCAGGAAGGGTTCCGAACGTGGAGAACCTCGGCCTCGATAAGGCCGGCGTGAATTTCGGACCGCACGGCATCGCCGTCGATGCGCGTCTTAGAAGCTCGAACCGAAAGATCTTCGCGATCGGGGACGTGGCAGGCGGCCCGCAGTTCACCCATATCGCTGCCTATCATGCCGGCATCGTCGTGCGGAACGCGTTGTTCTGGCTGCCCGCCAAGGTCGTCTACAGCGCCCTGCCGTGGGTGACCTATCTCGACCCGGAGATCGCCCATGTCGGCCTCACCGAGGGCGAAGCCCGTAAGCAAAGCGGGCCGGTCGAGACGGTGACGATCGGCTATGACGACAACGACCGGGCGCAGACCGAGCGCCGCACGGAAGGTTTCATCAAGCTTGTGCTCGGCAAGCGCGGCAAGGTGCTCGGCGTTACCATCGTAGGGCCGCACGCCGGAGAAGCCATCGGCCTGTGGGGCCTCGTCATCTCGCGCCGCCTGCCGCTGTCGGCGGTGGCGGGCACGATCGCGCCCTATCCCACCCTGTCGGAGATCTCGAAGAAGGCGGCCGGAACGTACTTTGCGCCGCGGCTGTTCAGCGGTCGCGTCAAGGCCGTCGTGCGGATGATCCAGCGCTGGACGCCATGAGATTTATGAGCACGACGTCACGCGTCGAACGATGCCGTGATACCGCCGACCTCATTGCCGGCTTCATCGCCAACGCGCTGTAGCGACAGACTGGCGCCAGCGGTTCCTTTCGATCAAGGCACGGATCCGCGCTCGCCCTACAGCGACACCGCTGCTCCGCCCGCAGCCTCGGCATCGCCCGCATCGTGCGTGACCAGCAGCGCCGGCAGGCCCCGCCTCCGTATGTGATCGAACACGAAGGCGCGGATGTCGCCGCGCAGTTCCGTGTCGAGCTTGGAGAAAGGCTCGTCCAGCAGCAGCGCCAGCGGATCGGACAGAAGCGTGCGCATGAGGGCTGCCCGCGCCTGCTGGCCGCCCGACAGCGTGGCCGGATCGCGATCACTGAAACCCGACAGGCCCGCCTGGTCGAGCGCCGCCGCCACGGCCGCGCGCCGCGCGGTCCGACCCTTGACGTGGCGCGGGAGGCCGAACGACAGATTGTCGCCGACAGACAGATGCGGAAATAGCAGCGCGTCCTGGAACAGGATGCCGATCCGCCGCGATTCGGCGGGCAGGTCCGTCACGTCGCGCCCGTTCAACAAGATCCGGCCGGAGCCGGCGAAACCATGCGCCAGATGGCCGCCGATCATCGCCAGCAGAGTCGACTTGCCCACGCCCGACGGTCCCATCACGGTCACGACCTGCCCAGACGGGACCGCAAGGGTGAGCGGCGCGAAGAGCGGTTCGCCCGCGTGGCGAAGCCGAACGGACGCCGCGGCGAGTTCGAGACTCATGGGGCGAGTTCTCCAAGAAGGTCGCGGCGATTGCGATGGAGCATCGCGGGCAAGACGATCGCCACCGCATAGGCGATGAAGGGCAGCGCGGCCTGCAATACGGCGTGGACGCCGACGACGCGCCGGTCCGAGCCCGACGACAGCGTCACCGCCTCGGTGGTCAGCGTTGCCACGCGTCCCGCGCCCATGAATAGCGTCGGCAGGTATTGCGCGACCGAGACGGCAAAGCCGATCGCGGCCGCGGTCAGCAGGGGTCGCAACAGGACCGGGAGCTTCACGGCATAAAGCCGGCGCAGCGGCGGGGCGCCGAGGGCCGCGGCCGTATCGACCAGCCGCCGGTCGAGCGCGCGCCACGGGTCGGAAAGCACGATCATCACATAGGGGAACACGAACAGCGCCTGCGCCCATATGACGGCCGTCATGCCGCCGCCGATGCCGGCGCGCAGGAACACGACGTTCAAGCCGTAGAGGAAACCGATCTGCGGGATGAGCAGCGGCATGTAGATGATGGCGGTAGTCCAGCGCGCGGGCGCGCGGCGCGCGCTGTCCTCGCCCTCCAGCCAGGCAATGGCGAGGACCAGGCAGAGCAGCGTTGTCATCAGGCCGATGGCTAACGTGTCGGCCGCCGCCGCGCCCCAGCCGAGGGACGGGCTCGTCCAGCCCGCCACGGTCCACACGGAAGGCAAGGCCTGGGGATAGGGCCAGCGCCAGGCGAAGGACCACAGCACCAGCGCCATGCCGGCCATGGCGCCGAGCGTCATCAGGACCACGACCGCCGCCGACGCGGCCCCCAGCCCGGGTTCACTCGAGAGCCCTCGGCCGCCGCGCCGGATCCACCAGCGGCCGATGCCCATCGCCACGCGTTCGGCCAGCAGCCAGAGCAGGATACCCATCACGACGATCATGGCCTGGAGCAGCGCCCCCGCCGAGGCGGGCAGGATCATTCCAATGTCCGGGTCGTTGAACCAACGGGTGACCGCGACGGCGAGGGTCGGCGGGTTGGAGGGGCCGAGGATGATCGCCATGTCGACCACCGACAGTGAGAAGGCGAGCACCACGAAGATCGGCAGCCGGATCAGCGGATACACCTGCGGCATGATCACCTTGATCCAGGCGACGCCGCGCCCGTAGCCGAGCGCACGGGCGGCCGCGAGCTGCTTGTGCACCGGCAGCTGGGCGAGCGCCGACAGGATGAGCAGGAGCAGGAACGGGACTTCCTTGACCAGCAGGCCCAGGATCAGCGCGGCGCCATAGGGATCGTTGACGGTGCCGATGTCTGGCGGGGTGGTCCAGCCGGTGGCCCACGGGCTGATCAGCCGCGCAATCCATCCCGACGGCGCGACGAGGAAGGCGAGCCCGATCGCGATGGCCGCGTGAGGGGCCGCGAGAAAGGGCGCCAGCATCCTTGCTCCGGCCTGCGCGCCGACGCGCCCGTGGATGGCCGCGCAGAAGCCGACTGCCAGTACCAGGGCCAGTATGGTCGAGCCGAAGCCGGTGACCAGGGTCAGGCGCAGGCTCGTGGCGAAGCCCGGCCGGTCCAGCAACCGCCACCACGGCTCCAGCGTGAATTCATCGGCGCCGATCGCCGGCAGCACGCCGAAGCCGGCGCTCGTTGTCATCCACAGCCCGAGGACAATGGGCAGGACCAGCCCGACCATCACCACGATCTGCACGATCCGCCGCAGGATGCGGCCTTGCGGTTTCATTTCGTGTAGCGCCGCGCCCATTCCTCGGTCAGCCGGGTCATCCAGCTGCCATGGGGTTCGAGCAGCGTGGGTCCGAGGTCGGCTAGCGCGGGAAGCGCGGGCGAGGAGGGCAGCGCCGCGAAGGCTGCAGCACCTCCGGCGTCGAGCTTCGCCGGGTCGAGCACGGAAAAGCTGCCCAGCACGGTGATGTCCTGCTGGCGCGCCTGAGTAGTGGGCTCGAGCAGGAAGTTCACCACCACCATCGCCCCTTCGCGGTGGGCGGCGTTGTAGGGAATGGCGACGAAGCTGATGTTGCCGATCGTTCCGCCCTCGGGCACGAAGACGCGGGCGCTGCCGGGCAGCAATCCCTGCTCGATCGCCGCGGCCGTGCTGCCTGGATCGAAGGATATCGCGATGTCCACTTCCCCGTCGTTCAGCAGTTGCTGCTGGATCGACTGGTTCTCCGGGAAGGTCTCGCCGCCGCGCCACAAGTTCGGGCGCAGCGCGTCGTACCAGGCCCACAACGACGTCGTCGCGGTCTCGAACGCCGTGTCCTCGACCGGCGCCTGCAGCACCGACGCATCCGGCGCCAGTTCGATCAGCGCCTGTTTCAGGAAGGTCGCGCCCATAAAGTTGGACGGCGCGGGATGGGTGAGCCGGCCGGGATGCGCCGCGGCCCAGTCGACGAAGCCGGCCATCGTCCGCGGCGGTGCCTGGACGCGCGCGCTGTCGTAGACGAAGACGAGCTTGGCCAGCCGCCAGGGTGCCTCGTAACCCTCAACGGGCACGGTGAAATCGACCGAGGCCGGCGACGCGGGGGACAGGTCCAGATATTTCGCATTGGGAAGGTCGTCCACGAAGGGGCCATGGAGCAGACCCTGGTCCTTCATCGACTGGAAATTCGGGCCGTTGATCCAGATCAGGTCGACCGAGCCGTCGCGGTCGCGCCCAGCGGAACTTTCCGAGATCACCCGGGTGACGGCCTCGGCGGTATCGGAAAGCTTTACCTGCTCGACCTTGACGCCGTAGAGCCGCTCCGTCTCCTGTCCGACCCAGCTGATGAACGCATTTGTCCGGGCATCGCCGCCCCAGGCGTTCCAGTAAACGGTCTGGCCGCGCGCGGCCTCCAGCGTCTCCTGCCAGTCCGCCAGCGCGGGCGTGACCATGGACAGGAGGGCAGCAACGATCAGGGGCAGGCGCATCGGATCTCCTCTGTCAAAATCGGCGACTACATCGGCCGCCGGTCTGTTAGTGCAATTTACGGAACGAATCGTTCTTTAAAGGATACGCCATGAAACGTGACCCGCTGATCGACATCGTCCCTCTAACCTCTAGTGCTCCGCCACGGGCGAAGCGGCGAGCCTCCAGCAGGGCCTCAATGCCTGGCCTGGCTTCCTCCTCAACATGTATGGCTACATGGCGCACTCGCTCATGATCTCGGGGCGGGGCCGATTCCCTCGCGCTCATGCCGACCTCACCGGATCATGTCGCCTCGCGCAGCCGGCAGGCTGCTAGAGGTCCGGAAGCGATGGTGCGTAGAGACGGGTGGCGCATGTCTGACGGCGCACGAACGAAGACGATTTCGAGAATTGAGCCGATGACCGTTTGTGGCGCGAGGTTGCCGAATGAGATCGGTCGAGGTGGCATAAATGCGCCGGGCCAGCGAACGGGGCGATCAATTCTCAGGATTGGCTTCCGCTGAGCAGCGAACCCCGTTGCTCGCGATCGTCGATCGGATTGCGATCCAGGAAGGGCAACGTTGCATTCATGTCGATCCTCTGAAACTCCAGACCTGTCTCACGGGAAACGAACCACGGCCCGCAGCACCCAGACGCAAAGGAAGGTAACTCGACCGTTCGATCGAACCTTATATGATGCATGTTCCTTTTGAGATGCGTCGACGCGGTGTTGAAACAAAACTCATCGTCGCAGGCGGACCGGGTCGATCGGCGGCGCCGGACCCGAAACTTTTAGGCCTGATTGCGAACGCGCATCGGTGGTTCTCAGAGCTGCAGTCGGGCACCTCAAAGTCGGTGCACCATCTTGCAAGACGGCGCGGCATCCGTTGGGCCGACATCAGCAAGGACCGTTCGGCACCTCTCCGGTAAGTTCTCACGTCTCACGTCCATCACACCGCTACCGATATCCCAAAAAATCGCGGCAGCGAGCCGGTGGGGCTGCTGCCGCGATGTTTGTACTGCCCTGCTCCAGATAGCTTCCTGCATCCGCTTCCTAGCTTCATTAGCGTCGGACTAAGGCACGGCACCTGAATGCGCGAGGTGCATTAAGAGAAATAATGCTGTCCATTGCCCTTTTGCCCATTCCGGCATTGGCGCAGGAATGCGGATTATTGTCCTCGGGTCCGGCCCGCAGCATCGGCAATGGCGGGGATCCGCCTGTCCCTCGGGTCGCGGTCCGATGGCTGGCAACGAGATGTAACGGGAGGCCCTGAAGCCTTTGAACCGTGGGATCATGTATCGACCGTCTTTTCTTCCGAGGCCGCCAACGGGCGACTGGGCGGTATTCGGTTTCTCGATCGTCTGGTGCCTCGGGGTCCTGCTGCCAATGGCGGGCGTTGTCCTGTTCTCTTTCGTCAGGGCCAGCGCCGAGGGGTTGGATTTGAGCCTTACCCTCGATGCTTACCGAGAGATTTTCCTGACCGGCCGGTGGGAGGTTACCGCCCGGACAATTCGCATCGCTGCCACCGTCACTGCCATTCTTCTTCTGATTTCTTTTCCCTTCGCCCTCTGGTTGGCGAAGGGTCTCCGGTCGACGGCCTGGAAGATCGTGATCTGGACATTGCTGACGGCCCCGTTCTTTCTCAGCGACACAGCCCGGGTGATCGTCTGGCGACCGGTGCTGGGATTGATGGGGCCGATCAACAGCGGCCTGATGGAACTCGGCCTCATTGAGCGGCCGCTGACGTGGCTCCTCTTTTCAGAGCCGGCCGTCCATTTCGGGCTCCTCGGGCCGTTCCTTCCGAACATGGTTTGGCCAATCTTTCTGTCGCTCATCCTGATCGACGACGACCTCATCGAAGCGAGCAAGGACATCGGCGCTTCGCCCTGGCAGACGCTCCGGTATGTGATCCTGCCGCTATCGATGCCCGGGATTCTCGCCGGCATCATCTTCAGCTTCGTTCCCATGCTCGGCGACGACGTCGTCGCCAAAGTAATTGGCGGCCAGCAGGTGCTCATGCTGGGCGGAGCCATGCTCGATCTGATAACTGCGCTCAATTACTCTGTTGCAGCGGCCATGTCCGCGCTGATCGTCGCAATCGTTGCCGCATTGCAGCTGATCCTCGTGCTGGTCCTGCGCCGAATTGGAAAAGGCGCGTCGCTCGTCGAAGGGCTGCGAAAATGACCGCCACCCTGATCGGCCCCACCTTGACGCGCGCCGTACGCCGCGAGGGTGCCATGCTGCAGTTGGGCACGATTTTCGCCATCGCATTCGGTTGTCTCGGCGTTCTGCTGATGTATGGACCGGTCGCCTGGCTTGCCCTCATGTCGGTCAGCGAGCGCCCGCTTACCGGAAAGCCAGGCCCGTTTACGCTGATCTGGTACGACAAACTGTTTTCCGATCTCCGATGGCTCGATCCGCTACTGACGAGCCTGGGAATCGCGACGATCGTATCGGTTCTTTGCATGATCACGGCCACTGCCGTCGGACGGACACTGCCGCATATCGGCCGCACCGGCGCCTGGCTTCTGCTCCTGTTCCTGATCGTTCTCTTTATCCCGGGCGTGATGCTGGGGGTCGACTTCATCATGTTCTACCGCCTGTTCCTCGGCATTCGCACCGGCCTCTGGTCGTTGATCTTCGCGCATTTCATCTGGGCATTCCCGTTCGCTCTGCTCGGCGTGCTCGTGGTCGCTGGCCGGTTCGACACGCGTCTGCTCGAAAGCGCCGCTGATTTAGGCGCCGGCGCATGGCGACGATTCCGGGATATCGAAATGCCGCTGCTGTTCCCGGGCATCCTGTCCGCGGGATTCTTCGGCTTCCTGCTGTCCTTGAACGAGTTACCGCGCAGCATCTACCTGCGCGGCGGTACGACGACGCTGCCGCTCTTTCAGTGGGCGGAGGCCGCTTCCCACACAACGATGGTCCCACTGATCTACGGACTGAGCACATTGATCACTATCGCAAGCCTGGCCTTGACGGTCATCGCTCTCCGACAGTTGTTCAAAGGAGAGGCTGCCTGATGGCCGCGACAAACAGCAACCACTCTGCCGACCCGATTCTCTTGATTCGGGATGCGACCAGACGGTTCGGCAATGTCATCGCGCTCGAGCGCGTATCGTTGACGGTTCCCCGAGGTGATTTCGTCACGCTGCTGGGGCCGAGCGGTTCCGGAAAGACGACGCTTCTGCGTATCGTCGCGGGACTCGAGACGCCCTCCGAAATTGCCGAGCTCAGAATTTCGGGCCAGGACGTGCGCGGGATCCCGGCCAACCATCGCAATGTCGCCACCGTCTTCCAGCATTATGGCCTGTTCCCGCATATGAGCGTCGGCGAGAACATCGAGTATGGCCTGCTGGTGCGGAAACGCCCGCCGGCAGAACGTCGGCGCCGCGCCATGGAAGCATTGGAAATGGTGCGGCTGCCCGGCAAATACGACCGCAGAGTCCATCAGTTGAGCGGCGGCGAGCGGCAGCGTATCGCGCTTGCGCGCGCACTTGTCACGGAGCCCGACATCCTCCTTCTCGATGAACCACTCGGCGCCCTGGACGAACGGCTCCGCAGGGATATGCAGGTCGAGCTGTTGCGCCTTCAGAAATCTCTCGGAACAACCTTCATCCTGGTGACGCATAGCCAGGAGGAAGCGTTGACGATGAGCGGCCGCATCGTCCTTCTCAACAAGGGGCGCATCGTCCAGGACGGCTCGCCGCAGGATTTGTTCGACCGTCCGCAATCCCGCTTCGTGGCCGACTTCATGGGAATCGAGAATGTCCTGGAAGGTCGGGTCAGCGGATTCAATTCAGGCGGGACGATTGTCTCCGTCAACGGCACGGAGATCGCCGGCCAACCGATACCCGGATTCTCTCCCTCGGTCGGCGACAATGTGTTCCTTGCCATCCGCGCCGAGCGGTTGCGGATTTCGCCCGGCGCTTCTCCGGCGAACGAGGGAATCAATGCCATCCGATGCAAGCCGCGTCTCAGAATTTACAAGGGCAATCACTACGATACCGAACTCGAAACCCCGGTCGGTACGCTCGTGTGCCGACAGGTCGATGCGGGGGAGTTCCCAGAAACCGGGTTTGCACTCTGGGATCCTCAGCATTGCATCATAGGTCCAATGAAGCCAGCAACCCGGCAAGGCTGAAGCCGGAACATCAGTGGGAGGAACTAAAATGACTAGCAAGACCTCGCGTTCAAGAATTTCAAGACGGCAAGTTCTGAAAGGTACCGCCGCTGCAGCAACCGTTCTGGCGGCGCCACGCATCATCACCGGTCCCATTCGCCAAGCCCAGGCAGCGGACGATGTCATCCGGATCATGGGTGTCACCACCGTTGCGCTGCCGGACTGGTCGGAGTTTGAGAAGGACACCGGCCTGAAGGTCGAATTCACGCCGATCGACGATGCGATCGGAACCTTCCTGCATGAAGTTGAAGCCAACGATGCGGGAGAGCGCTACGACCTCTTTGCGGCATTCAGCGGCCCGTGGAAAGGCCTCGCCGAGAAGGGGCATCTCCTCCAGGTCGACAGTTCCCGTATGCCCAACTGGGAAGGCGTATCCGAAAGTGTGCAAACCAGCCCGCTGATCATGGGTGGCGAGGGCGCTTTGTGGAGCGTTCCTCTGGTCATGAACGCCGACTCATTCGCCTACTTTCCTGAGCTGGTGGGAGCACCCCCGTCGCCTGAGCCGGTTTCCTGGAACATTCTTTTTGACAACGAAGCGACCAAGGGCATGGTCGCACTGGATGACAGCTTTTTCACGCTCCAGCATTGCGCCGCCTATCTCAAGTTTCACAATCTTGTGGACATCG
>JBBDWW010000330.1:0-18361 GCA_040902645.1 Dongiaceae bacterium
GCAATATCTTTCGCCTGGGTTTTTGTGCTCATTGACCAGCCTGTCACCAGAGGGTCCGCGCGCCCGGGCCGGGCGCTGCGTCGGTAATGAGGCGAGATCGGGTCATAAAAGCCCTTTGCCGTCAGGCGGTTGCCCAGCGGCTCCACGGAGGGTCCGTGGCCAGTGCTGATAATGAGGGACCCGATACTCCCGCCCCGACGTCCCGGAAGGAGAAGTGGCTATTTTGCCGGCCCAAGTCAAGGGCAGAAAGCCGGGCGACTTCAATGCACTAGGGGTTTATGGCGAGATCGTTGCGGTTCGGCTCTACGCCGCCGGTTTTCGATCCAGCGCAAACCGCCGAGGCGGTCGCGGGTTGCCCCCGAGTCGCGCCCCGTTCGGCCGGTCAGCGCCCCGCCCGGCCGCCGCCGGCCCGCAGATAGCTCGAGATGATCGAGAGATCCTGCTCCTGCTTCACCGCTTCCATGGTCTTCCGCAAGGTCTCCAGCGACTTCATCGTCTGGTCGCAGGGATTTTCCATGAAGGCGCGGACGGCACGGTCGTGATCGTCCTGGATGATGTCGTGGTAATGCGCCTTCCAGACCTCGCGCAGCCCCTCGCGCGCCTCCTCGATCGTCGCATCGGGACGGGCAAAACCGGCATGAACGCGCACCGCGCCGCTGGTCAGATGATCGATCAGCGCCGCATGGCCGCTCTCGCCCAGCCGTCGTTCGAGTTCCGCCGGCTCGATATCGAGATAGGACAGAAAGAGGATGAAGAGATCGCGGCGCAGCGCCTCGAGTTCTTCGGTGACGAAGGTCTCGCGGCCGAAGATCTGGTCGAAATCCTCGACCAGATGCGGATGGCGGATCAGCGCGAGCAGCGCCACTTTCTCGCGGAGCTGACGGGTGTCGATGCGTGCGCGCGTGCCCGGGCCATCCGACATCGCAGGCTTTGGATCGTTCCACTTTCCCTGTTTGCGGAACGGGCGACGCTCGCCGCCGCCCTGAAACCCGCCGCCCTGAAACCCAAACGCGCGAAACATGCGCCCGGCATATTCGCGCCGATACGCATCCTGCACGTCGCGATCGGGAATCTGCCGCACGATCTCTTCGAGCTGGCGGCGCAATCCCGCGCGCCGCTCCGGCGTATCGAAATGCCGCGCTTCGGTTTCGGCGCGCCAGATCACATCGACCAGAGCTGCTGCCTCGTCGATCAGCGTCTTGATCGCACCCGGCCCGCGCCGCCGCACCAGGCTGTCGGGATCCTCGCCCGCCGGGACCAGCGCAAAACGCAACGAATGGCCCGGCTTCAACAGCGGCAAAGCCCGCGTCGCCGCGCGCAACGCCGCGCGCTGGCCGGCCGCGTCGCCGTCGAAACAGAGGACCGGTTCGGGTGCCAGCTTCCAGAGCAGTTCGATCTGTTCCTCGGTCAGCGCGGTGCCGAGCGGTGCGACGACCTCGGGAAATCCCGCTTCGGCGAGCGCGATCGCATCCATATAGCCTTCGACCACGAGTACGCGATCGTTGCTGCGCGCCGGCTCGCGCGCCTGGGCGAGGCCGAACAACACGCGCCCCTTATGGAAGAGCGGCGTATCGGGTGAATTAAGATACTTCGCATGCGCCTCGCCGAGCGCCCGTCCGCCGAAGGCGATGACCCGGCCGCGCGGATCGGTGATTGGAAAGATGACGCGGTCGCGGAAGCGGTCATAGGTATCGCCGCCATCTTCGCGCCGCGCGAGCAACCCGGCCTCGATCAGCAGCGATTCCTCGATCCCTTCCTTGAGCAAGGCGGATTTGAGTTGGGTGCGCGCATCGGGCGCAAAGCCCAAGCGGAATCGCGCGATCGTCTCCGCCTTGAGGCCGCGCCCGGTCAGATAATCGAGCGCCCGGCTGCCCGGTGCGCTGCGCAATTGCGCCTCGTACCACAAGGCCGCGCGCTCCATCACTTCGTGCAAGGTCGACTGGCGCTTGGCGCGCTGGCGTTCTTCCGGACTCGATTGCGGCACCGGAATGCCCGCTTCGCCGGCCAGCTTCTCGATCGTCTCAGGGAACGAGAGCCCTTCGGTGCGCATCACGAAGCCGATCACGTCGCCATGCGCGCCGCAGCCAAAGCAGTGATAGAAGCCCTTGTCGTCGCTGACCGTGAAGGAGGGCGACTTTTCCTTGTGAAACGGACAGAGCCCGACATGCTCGCGCCCCCGCCTCGTCAGCTTGACGCGCCGGCCGACCATATCGGCGATCGGCAGTCGCGCGCGCAGTTCATCGAGGAATTCGGGCGGAAAGGCCATGGGAAACCGCTCTCCAGCGTTGCCGTGAACGGTAGGACCGGGTCAGGCGCGGTTCAAGCGCCGGCAGCAGGGTCCCCGGTGACGCGCGCCAACTCAGCCGAGCTTCGCCTTCACCATCTGGCTGGCGCGGCCGAAATCCATCTGCCCGGCATATTGTTCCTTCAGCCGGGCCATGACCTTGCCCATATCCTTGACCGAGCTGGCGCCGAGCTCGGCGACGGTCGCGTCGATCGCGGCCATGGTCGCGCCCTCGTCGAGCTGCTTCGGCAGGAACCGCTCGATGACGGTAATCTCCTCGGCTTCCTGCTGCGCCAGCTCAAGTCTTCCGCCCTGTTCGAACAAGGCGATGCTCTCGCGCCGCTGGCGCACCATGCGATGCAGCAGATCGACGATCTCGTCGTCGTTGAGACCTTCGGTATTGCCCTTGGTGCGCGCGGCGATGTCGCGATCCTTGAGCGCGGCGAGAATGAGCCGCAGCGTGGAGACCGCGCGCAGTTCGCGCGCCTTCATCGCGACCTTGAGCGCCTCGGGCAGTTGCTGACGCAGCATGGAGCGTCCTTCATGGAAAAGCCCTAGAATCGGGCACGACCCGGAGATTCGGGGAAGGCGCGAGACTAACCAATTCGGCAGCCTCCCGCAATTCGCGCCCCGCAATGCTAACGCGATGAATCATCGATGGTTTTTTGCGCTGTGCCGGTCGCTTGACGGCTCCGCGCCCATCGCCTATCTAGCGCCCGGTCCGGTTGCGCGCGAGCGCACAGCCGGAACGCCCCGACCCAGGGACGGAATTTCCATGACCGAAACCGCCATCGCCCGCGCCGCCGATCCAAAAGGCGGCGGCGTTGTTGCCGCGCGGCCGCCGAAGGATGCGACCGGTGCACTGGTATTGGCGGACGGCACGACATTCTTCGGCAAGGGAACCGGCGCCATCGGCCATGCGGTCGGCGAGGTCTGCTTCAACACCTCGATCACCGGTTATCAGGAAATCCTGACCGATCCGTCCTATGCCGGACAGATCATCACCTTCACCTTTCCGCATATCGGCAATGTCGGCACCAACGACGAGGACATCGAAACGGTGACGCCGGCCGCGCGCGGTTGCGTGCTGGCGCTCGACATCACCGAACCGTCGAACTGGCGCTCGGCCCAGCCGCTCGAACGCTGGCTCAAGTCGCACAATCTCGTCGGGCTCGCTGGAATCGACACGCGGCGGCTCACGCGGCGGATCCGCGACGGCGGCGCGCCGACCGGCGTGGTCGCGCACGCACCCGACGGCAGGTTCGATATGGCGAAGCTGCTGGCCGAGGCGCGCGCCTGGCCGGGGCTCGAAGGCATGGACCTCGCCGGCGACGTAACCTGCCGGCAGATGTTCCACTGGGACGAGAGCGAATGGCAGCTCGGAAGCGGCTACGGGCGGCAGACCGCGCCCTCGTTCAAGGTTGTGGCGGTCGATTACGGTGCCAAGCGCAACATCCTGCGCTGCCTTGCCGCCAGCGGCGCCGACGTCACCGTCGTGCCGGCGAACGCGACCGCCGACGATATCCTGCGCCACAAACCCGATGGCGTCTTTCTTTCGAACGGCCCCGGCGATCCGGCGGCGACCGGCGAATATGCCGTGCCGGTCATCCGCGCGCTGATGGATACCGGCATGCCGATCTTCGGTATCTGCCTCGGTCACCAGATGCTCGCGCTCGCACTCGGCGGGCGAACCGAAAAGATGCATCACGGCCATCGCGGCGCGAACCATCCGGTCAAGGATATCGAAACCGGCAAAGTCGAAATCACCAGCCAGAACCATGGCTTCGTCGTGGTGCCGGAATCGCTGCCAGCGGGAGTCGCCAAAACGCATGTCTCGCTGTTCGACGGCACACTCGAAGGCCTCAAGGTCGACGGCAAGCCGATCTTCTCGGTGCAGTACCATCCCGAGGCCTCGCCCGGCCCGCAGGACAGCCACTATCTGTTCGAGCGATTCGCGAAGATGATTCTGAGCAAGAAAGCAAGTTAACCACAGAGACACAGAGAAACGGGATAGTTACGCATTGGCCAGTAAACGCGATCATCGGGGCGCATTCAAACTATTCCCTCCCCCCTTGCGGGGGAGGGTGAGGGTGGGGGGTATCGCGCAGCGCGCTCGCTATGCGAGCAATTACGCCATCGGGATTGTCGATGACCTCGTTATTCCAGAAACGGACGACCCGATAACCGCGCGCTGCGAGCCATGCCTCGCGCACTCGATCCTCGAAGACGGCATCTGCATGCTGCCCGCCGTCGACCTCGACGATCAGGCGCGCGTCAAGACAGGCGAAGTCCACGATATACGGGCCGATTGGCACCTGGCGCCGGAAGCGATGCCCATCGATTTGTTTGTGACGAATTCGATGCCAGAGCATCCGCTCGGCGTCGGTCATGTTGCGGCGGAGCGTGCGCGCGTTTCGGTTGGCCATGTCGTCAAGGATGCTCGAGATTGGTCGGACGATGTACCCCCCACCCTAACCCTCCCCCTCAAGGGGGGAGGGGATGATAACGGGCCAAGCCGCCCGATCGTTCGTGACGAAGTGTGCCGCCCCCATGCCCAAGCGCACTGACATAAAGTCGATCATGATCATCGGGGCGGGGCCGATCGTCATCGGCCAGGCCTGCGAGTTCGATTATTCCGGCGCACAGGCCTGCAAGGCGCTGCGCGAGGAAGGCTATCGCGTCGTGCTGGTCAATTCGAACCCGGCGACGATCATGACCGATCCCGATCTGGCGCATGGCACCTATGTCGAACCGATCACGCCCGACATCGTCGCGCGCATCATCGAAAAGGAAAAGCCTGACGCGCTGTTGCCGACGATGGGCGGACAGACCGCGCTCAATACCGCGATGGCGCTGCATCGCGACGGCAGGCTCGCGCAATACGGCGTCGAGCTGATCGGCGCCAATGCCGCGGCGATCGAGATGGCCGAGGACCGGCTCAAGTTCCGCGAGGCGATGGACCGCATCGGGCTCGAAAGCCCGAAAAGCCGGATCGCGCATACACCCGAAGAAGCCGAAATCGCGCTCGAGGCGATCGGCCTGCCGCTGGTCATCCGACCCTCCTATACGCTGGGCGGCACCGGCGGCGGCATTGCCTTCAATGTCGAGGAGTTCCGCGCCATCGTTGCGAACGGGCTGCGGCTTTCGCCGGTCGCCGAAATCCTGATCGAGGAATCGGTGCTCGGCTGGAAGGAATACGAGATGGAGGTCGTGCGCGACCGCGCCGACAACTGCATCATCATCTGCTCGATCGAGAATGTCGATCCGATGGGCGTGCATACCGGCGACAGCGTCACCGTGGCGCCGGCGCTGACGCTCACCGACAAGGAATACCAGATCATGCGCAACGCCTCGATCGCGGTCCTGCGCGAGATCGGCGTCGATACCGGCGGCTCGAACGTGCAGTTCGCCGTCAATCCGGCCGACGGACGGCTGGTCGTCATCGAGATGAACCCGCGGGTGTCGCGCTCGTCGGCACTGGCCTCGAAGGCAACCGGATTCCCCATCGCCAAGGTTGCCGCCAAGCTTGCAGTCGGTTATACGCTTGACGAACTCGCGAACGACATCACAAAGGTCACGCCGGCTTCGTTCGAGCCGACCATCGACTATGTCGTGGTCAAGATGCCGCGTTTCACCTTCGAGAAGTTTCCCGGCGCCGAACCGATTCTCTCGACCGCGATGAAATCCGTCGGCGAGGCGATGTCGATCGGCCGCAGCTTCCGGGAATCGGTGCAGAAAGCGCTGCGCTCGATGGAAACCGGCCTGACCGGCTTCAACGAGGTCGAGGGTTGCGATGCCGCGACGGTGCGCGCTCGGCTCGGCCGCGCAACGCCCGACCGGCTGCTGGTGATCGCCGATGCCTTCCGCCACGGGCTCACCGTCGAGGAGATCCACGGGATCTGTCACTACGATCCCTGGTTCCTGCGCGAGATCGAGATCATCGTCGCGATGGAAGCCGTGCTGCGCCGCGACGGGCTGCCGAGAGATGCGGCAGGACTGCGCCGCCTGAAACGGAACGGATTCTCCGATGCACGGCTTGCCGAACTTGTCGGCCAGGAAGAATCCGAGGTCGCAGCGGCGCGGCGCATCGCAGGCGTGCATCCGGTCTACAAGCGGATCGATACCTGTGCGGCCGAGTTCGCCTCGGCAACGTCCTATATGTATGGCTGCTACGAAGGCGGCAGCGACATCGCGCCCGAATGCGAGGCCGAGCCGAGCGAGCGGCGCAAGGTGATGATCCTCGGCGGCGGCCCGAACCGCATCGGCCAGGGCATCGAATTCGACTATTGCTGCGTCCATGCCGCCTATGCGCTGCGCGAGGCCGGCATCGAAACGATCATGGTCAATTGCAATCCCGAGACCGTCTCGACCGACTACGACACGTCGGACCGGCTCTATTTCGAACCGCTGACCGCCGAGGACGTGATCGAGATCGCGCGCGTCGAACAATCGCGCGGTACGCTGATGGGCGTCATCGTGCAATTCGGCGGCCAGACGCCGCTCAAGCTCGCGAGTGCGCTGGAAGCGGCCGGTATCCCCATTCTCGGCACCGCGCCCGATGCGATCGACCTGGCGGAGGATCGCGAACGGTTCCAGGCTTTGCTCGATCGGCTCGGGCTCAAGCAGCCCGCGAACGGGATCGCCCGTTCGATCGAAGAAGCCGAACGCATCGCAGCAACCATCGGTTTCCCGGTCGTGATCCGTCCCTCCTATGTGCTGGGCGGACGCGCGATGGAAATCGTGCACGACGTTGCCGGATTGCGCCGCTACATGAATACGGCGGTGCGCGTTTCCGGCAAGAGCCCGGTGCTGATCGATTCCTATCTGCAGGATGCGATCGAGGTCGATATCGACGCGGTCGCCGACGGCACCGACGTAAAGATCGCCGGCATCATGGAGCATATCGAGGAGGCGGGGATTCATTCGGGCGATTCCGCCTGCGCGCTGCCGCCCTATTCGCTCGATCCCGGCATCGTCGCCGAAATCGAGCGGCAGACGATTGCAATGGCGCGCGCGCTTAACGTCGTGGGCCTGATGAACGCGCAGCTCGCTGTCAAGAACGGCGAGATCTACGTGCTCGAAGTCAATCCGCGCGCGAGCCGCACCGTGCCGTTCGTCGCCAAGGCGACCGGACGCCCGATCGCCAAAATTGCGGCGCGGATCATGGCCGGCGAAAAACTTGCGGTGCACTGGGCATCGCGGCCGGCGGTCAGCGCGCATGTCGCGGTCAAGGAATCGGTCTTTCCGTTTGCGCGGTTCCCGGGCGTCGACGTGATCCTGGGCCCCGAAATGAAATCGACCGGCGAGGTGATGGGAATCGACCGCGACTTCGCGATGGCCTTTGCGAAGGCACAGCTCGGCGCGGGCGTCACACTGCCATCCGGCGGCACGGTCTTCATCTCGGTCAAGGATCGCGACAAACCGGCCATGGTGCCGCTCTGCCGGCAGCTTGCGGAGCGCGGCTTTCGCCTGCTCGCGACGGAAGGCACGGCCGCCTATCTGCGAGCGGCGGGGCTGCCGGTCGAGCGCATCAACAAGGTCCTCGAAGGCCGGCCGCATGTCGTCGACGAGCTGAAGAATGGCGGCGTGGACCTGGTCCTCAATACGACCGAGGGCGCCCAGGCCATCGCCGACAGCTTCGCGATCCGGGAGGCGACGCTCAGAGCCTCGATCCCCTATTACACCACCGTCTCCGGCGCCCGGGCCGCCGTAGCGGCCATTGCCGCCCTCGCCGCCCGGCCGCTTGAAGTGATGCCGCTCCAGGCCTATTTTACACAGGTCTGAACGGTACCCGCCGGCCGGCCCGAAAGGGTGGCCGGGCGGTTTTTTTTGTCCCGAACGAGGCCCGAGCCGCCTCTGGGACTGGGTGGACCGACCATGAACAAGATCCCGATGACGGCGGACGGCTACGCCCGCCTGGAAGAAGAGTTGCGCCATCTTAAGACGGTCGAGCGGCCGGCGATCATCCGTGCCATCGCCGAGGCACGCGATCACGGCGATCTGTCGGAGAACGCGGAGTATCACGCTGCGCGCGAGCGGCAGAGCTTTATCGAAGGCCGCGTCGGCGAACTCGAGGACAAGATCGCCCGCGCCGAAGTGATCGATCCGAGCAAGCTTTCCGGCAAGGACGTCAAGTTCGGTGCGACCGTCACGCTAGTCGACGAGGATACCGACGAAAAGGCGAGCTATCAGATCGTCGGCCCGGACGAATCCGATATCGCGGCGAAGCGTTTGTCGGTTTCCTCGCCGCTGGCACGCGCCCTCATCGGCAAGACGGTCGGCGACAGTGTCGAAGTGACGACGCCGTCAGGCTCGAAATCCTACGAGGTCGTGAAGGTTCAATACCGCTAGGCCTTTACCCGGCGGTCTCCGCCTCTCGAATCAGCCCTGAATTAAAGGGTTTTCAGCTGGCCTCGATCGGCACGCCGGGGACCGATTTGGCGGTGCGGATAGCGAGTGCCGATTTGACGTGGCTGACATTCGGCGCGGCCGTGAGTTTCGTGGTCAGGAACCGCTGATACGCATCCCAGTCATGCGCAACGATCTTGAGCAGGAAATCGGTCTCGCCGGCGAGCATGTGACATTCGCGCACCTCGGGCCAGGATGCGACCAGCGCTTCGAACGCCTTGAGATCCTGCTCGGCCTGGCTCGCGAGACCGACCTGCGCGAATACCGTGACATTGAAACCGAGCGCTTCGCCGTTGAGATCGGCGTGATAGCCCTTGATGTAGCCGGCCTTCTCCAGTGCCCGCACCCGCCGCAGGCAGGGCGGCGCCGAGATGCCGGCGCGGCGCGCCAGTTCGACATTGGTCATGCGCCCGTCTTCCTGCAGATCGCGCAGGATGCGCCGGTCGATCGTGTCCAGTTTGGAGCGCCGCATGAATGGTCGCCGATCCTTGGTTTGGGGTGATTAGGTAATTATATTGCGCATTCCGCGCGCCACAAGCGCCGAATTCCACCGATAGCGAGACCGGCCCGGCTGGCGGGTTTCCGGCGCCGATGCGGCCGACGCGCGACCCCGGCGTGGCGCCGCAACGGGTCGGACGGTCGAATTGCTGCTGCAGACGGTTTTCGTGCCCGGCCGCCGTCGAGCCCGCCAACCTGGCAAAATGAATATCGTGAAGTCGCGGAAATGCGCCATTCCCGGGCACCAATCCTTGTCGCCCAAGGGCCCAATCTCTATCTTGCGGTGCGACAAGAATTTCACGCGACGAGTCGAAGCGGGCGGAGCAACCATGGCGAACAGGCAGCGCAGCAGGGCGCTCATCATCGGTGCGGGTCCGGCCGGGTACACCGCCGCCATCTACGCCGCGCGGGCCAACCTGCAGCCGGTCATGATCGAGGGCATCCAGCCCGGCGGTCAGCTCACGATCACGACGGACGTCGAGAACTATCCCGGCTTCGCCGACGTAATTCAGGGCCCGTGGCTCATGGAGCAGATGCGCGCGCAGGCCGCCCATGTCGGCACCACGCTGATTTCCGACGTCGTGGTCGAAGTCGACCTCACCCGACGCCCGTTCCGCGCGGTTTGCGACAGCGGCGACATCTACGAAGCCGACGCGCTGATCATCTGCACCGGCGCGCAGGCACGCTGGCTCGGCCTGCCGAGTGAAGAGAGGTATCGCGGGTTTGGCGTTTCGGCCTGTGCGACCTGCGACGGGTTTTTTTTCCGGGGCAAGGAAGTCGTGGTGGTCGGGGGCGGCAACACCGCCGTCGAGGAGGCGATCTATCTGACCAATCACGCAACCAAGGTGACCCTGGTCCATCGGCGCAATGAGCTGCGCGCCGAAAAGATCATGCAGGAGCGTTTGTTCAAGCATCCGAAGATTGCCGTAATCTGGGACAATGTGGTCGAAGAAATTCTTGGCGGCGGCGAACCGGTGACGGTTACCGGCGTGGCGCTGCGCAACGTCAAAACCGGCGAAAAATCGACGGTGCCGGCCGATGGCGTATTCGTGGCAATCGGTCACGATCCGGCAACCGCCCTGTTCAAGGATCAGCTCGAGATGGATGCCGAAGGTTATATCGCCACGGCGCCGGACAGCACGCAAACCTCGGTGCGCGGCGTGTTCGCCGCCGGCGACGTCAAGGACAAGATTTTTCGCCAGGCGGTGACGGCGGCCGGCATGGGCTGCATGGCCGCCCTCGAAGCGGAGAAATTCCTCGCCGCGGATGAACGCGTGGAGGCGGCGGCCGCGGAGTAACGCGGACCCGCCATCACCGGGATAAATCCACATGGCGCTCGACTGGGACAAGCTGCGCGTTTTTCATGCCGTTGCCGAGGCCGGCAGCTTCACGCATGCCGGCGACGTTCTGAAGCTGTCGCAATCGGCAGTGAGCCGGCAGGTAAGCGCACTCGAGAACTCGCTCAAGGTGCCGCTTTTCCATCGCCACGCGCGCGGTTTGATTCTCACCGAACAGGGCGAGCTGCTCTATCGTACGGTACATGACGTGTTCGCCAAGCTGGCAATGGCGGAAGCGCAGCTGTCCGAAACCAAGGACCGGCCGAAGGGTTCGCTCAAGGTGACGGCGACGGTCGCGCTCGGCTCGACCTGGCTGACACCGCGGATCCACGAGTTCCTCGAACTTTATCCCGACATTTCGGTCGAACTGTTGCTCGAGGATCGCGAACTCGATCTTTCGATGCGCGAGGCCGATGTCGCAATCCGCATGGCGCCGCCGCGCCAGCCGGAGCTGATCCAGCGCCATCTGATGACGGTCCATGTCTATGTGTATGCGGCGCCGCGCTATATCGAACGGCATGGCATGCCGCGCACGGCGGAGGATCTCGATCGCCATCGGATCGTGGTGTTCGGCGATGTCAGCGGCCGGCCTCCCTTTGCCAATCTCGACTGGCTCCTGAAGGTCGGCGGGCGCGAGCAGCGACCGCGCCACCCCCTCCTGATGGTGAACAACGTCTATGCCATCCTGCGGGCGGTCGAGAGCGGGATCGGCGTTGCCGGGATGCCGGAATATGTCGCCAACAGCTCCCGCGAGGTCGTCCGGGTCCTGCCGGAGCTCGAGGGGCCGCGAATCGATGCCTATTTTGTGTATCCGGAGGAGTTACGGAACTCCAAACGGGTGCATGTCTTCCGCGATTTCCTGCTGCGCAAGGTCGCCGAAACGCAGGGTTAGAGCCCGGCTAGCCATTTGTTATTGCAGCACTATGGCAAAGCCATGCGCTAGTCGCATGGCTCCAATGAGCTTTTGACTCTGGTATACCGGCGGCCCGTCATTATCTTCCCCTTGTGCTGCGTTGCAGCAAAGAGATTCGGCGCTTCGGCGCCCTACGAGTCTTCGGGCGCAAGGCCCGAGGAGGGGTCTTCGGACCCTACGTCTCCCAGACGTGAAGCCTCCCTGTTTGACTTGGGCCGGGAACCTCGTGTTCCCGGCCTCTTCTTTTTCACAGCCCGAGAAACCGCCGAAACCCTCGATTCTGACGGTACCCGCCGGCCCGCCGCCCGAGCGCCCATAGCCGCGATGCCAAAATCGCCGATAGACTGGCGCCATTGCCTCACGAGCGATGGAGGATCCCCATGAAGACATTCGTCCTGGCCGCATTCCTGACGGCGGCCCTCACCGCCCCGGCCTTTGCGTTTCATTGTCCTGCGGACATGGCCGACATCGACGCGGCTCTTGCCGCCGGTCCGGACCTGACCGCCGACCAGCTTGCCGAAGTCGAGCGACTGCGTACCGAAGGCGAAGTGCTGCACGACGCCGGCGATCATCAGGGTTCGGTCGACGCCCTGGCGGAAGCGAAAGCGATTCTCGGGATCGAGTGACCGACGGCCGTCGTTACGCCCAGAGCCGTTCGTCCTCAAGCCCTTCGTAGATTTCGGCGACATACTCGGCATAACCGTTGAACAGCAGCGTGGGCACACGCTCGTCGCTGCCGAGGACGCGTTCGCTCGCCTGGCTCCAGCGCGGATGCGAAACGTCGGGATTTACGTTTGCCCAGAAGCCGTATTCCGAACCCTGCAGCTCTTCCCAGAAACTGACCGGGCGTTCTTCCGAGAAGGTGAAGCGCACGATCGACTTGATCGATTTGAATCCGTATTTCCACGGCACGGCGAGCCGCAGCGGCGCGCCGTTCTGGTTGGGCAGCGGTTTGCCGTAAATGCCGGTCACCATGAAGGCGAGTTCGTTGGTCGCCTCCGCCATCGTCAGCCCTTCGATATAGGGCCAGGGATACCAGCTCGCCCGCTGGCCCGGCGCGATCTCGTCGTCCTGGAAGGTTTCCATGACGACATATTTGGCGTCGCCCAGCGGGCGCGCGTAATCGATCAGCGCCTTCATCGGAAAGCCGGTCCACGGGACGGCCATCGACCAGGCTTCGACACAGCGATGCCGATAGAGACGTTCCTCGAGCGGCATGGCACGGATCAGCGTGTCGATATCGACGGTCTTTTCTTCCTGGACGAGCCCGTCGAACACCACGCTCCAGGGCCGCGTCTGCAGCGCCTGAGCCTCTTCGACGACATCCTTGCTGGAACCGAACTCGTAGAAATTGTTATAGGTCGTCGCCCAGGATTCTTCGGTGACCGGTCGATCCAGTTCATAGGAATCGTTTCGCGGCGCCGGATAGAGATCGGCCGTCGGGTCGTTCTCGACCGCCGATGCGCGGCGCGGACGGATCAGCGCACCGCCGCCGAGCAGCAGCGGGCCGGCCGCCAGCGCCTTTACCAGATTGCGGCGATCGCGCCAGACCGCTTCGGGCGTCGCCGCGCTCTCGGGCAATTCCCAGCCTCGCTTCCTGCGTATGTACATTTGATGGCCTCCGCTGTCGGTTCCGTCGACCCCAACTAGGGTCGGCACCGCCCTAAGGCAAATCAACTCGCCCCCACACCCCGATCAACTGGGAGTGAAGGGCTGAACTCCGCCCTATTGCAGCATGCTGCGCAGCATCCAGGCGGTTTTCTCGTGGATCTGCATGCGCTGGGTCAGAAGATCGCAGGTCGGCTCGTCCTCGGCCTTCTCGGCAACCGGGAAGACCTTCCGCGCGGTTCGGGCGACGGCTTCCTGGCCTTCGACGAGTTGCTTGATCATGGTTTTGGCATCCGGCACCCCGGTTGCTTCCTTGATCGTGGAAAGCTTGGCGAAATCCTTGTAGGAGCCGGGCGCGGGATGGCCGAGTGCCCGAATTCGCTCGGCGATGGTGTCCACCGCCAGTGCCAGTTCGTTGTACTGCTGCTCGAACATCAGATGCAGCGTGTTGAACATCGGACCGGTCACGTTCCAATGAAAATTGTGCGTCTTCAGATAGAGCGTGTAACTGTCTGCCAGCAGATGGGACAGCCCCTCAGCGATCGCTTTGCGATCCTTCGCGTCGATACCGATATCGATGGCCATGACCGTACTCCCCTTGACCGATTGACCCGAATCTAGCACGGCTGCCCTGCCGGACAAGCGCAGGTCTGGATCGTTGCCTTGAGCGTTTGGCTGAGCCGGGCCGGCGTCAAGCCTGCTGCGCCGCGGCCTGCCGCTCCTGCACGATCTTGTCGGCGACCCGGCCGGTCAGTTCCTGGAGATGATCGAACTGCCAGCGGAAACTACCGATACCCATCGTGAGCGAACGGAGATCCACGATCAGGTCGTGCAGCTCCGACTGCGGCATGTAAGCGTTGACTTCGTCCCAGCCGTTCCAGCCGGGCTTGGCATCGAAGCCGAGCAACTGGCCGCGTCGGCCGGATACGAGACTGTTCACTTTCGCCGTGTACTCGTTCGGCACCGAGATATCGACCCGGCAGATCGGTTCGAGCAGAACCGGATCGCATTTCGGCATCGCCTCGCTCATGGCCATGCGGCCGGCGGTCTTGAACGCCATTTCCGAACTGTCGACGGCGTGGAACTGGCCATCGAACAGACGCACATGCACATCGACCACCGGAAAGCCGAGCGGCCCACGCTTCAGATATTCGCCGACGCCATTTTCGACCGCCGGGATGAAATTGCGGGGAATGGCGCCGCCGACGATGGCATCCTGAAACTCGAACCCGCCGCCGCGCGGCTTCGGCTTGACCTCGATATGGACATCGCCGAACTGACCGTGCCCGCCGGTCTGCCGCTTGTACCGCGAATGCTGCACCAGCCCCTTGCGGATGGTTTCGCGATAGCCGACCTGCGGCCGGTGCGCCTTCACCGGCACGTTGTACTTGCTCTTGAGCCGTTCGAGCGCAATCTGAAGATGGATCTCGCCCTGCCCCCACAGCACCATCTGGTGCATGTCCTGATTCTGCTCGAGCGAGAGCGAAGGATCCTCTTCGCGCAATCGGGTGATCGCACCGGTCAGCTTGACTTCGTCCTGGCGATTTTCCGGCTCGATCGCAAACGAAAACAAGGGTGGCATCGGCGCCGGCCATGCGGTTTTCATTGTCGCCTTGCCGGACAGCGACAGCAGGTCGCCGGTACGGATATCGTCCATGCGGCCGAAGGCAACCACATCGCCTGCCCTGGCGTTGCCGGTTTTGTTTGGCTCGAGCCCCATCAACCGATTGATGCTGCCGAGGCGATGACCGGACAGGCTCATGCCGTCCTTGATCTCGCCGGTCCACAGCCGTGCCGCCGACAGTTTCCCGGTGTGCGGCAGATGATAGGTCTTGAAGACCAGCGCCGCAGGATCCTTGGCATCGGCCTTGAGACCGATACGCGCCGCCGCCGCCTCGGGCCCCGGCACTTCGTGGCGCAGCGCCTTCAATAGCCGGCGCACGCCGTGATCCTTCTCGCCGGCGCCGAGCAGTACGGGCACGATCAGATCGTCGCTGAGATCCTTGGTGAGCTGCGCATAGATCGCTTCCGTCGAAGGCACCGCATCCTCGAGCAGCTGCTCGAGCAGCGCATCGTCGAAATCGGCGAGCGCTTCGAGCATCTCGCGGCGCGCTTCCGACTCGCGTTCCTTTGCGTCTTCCGGCATCTGGATCAGATCGGAGGGCTGGCCTTCCTTGTATCGATAGGCGCGCTCGCTCACCAGATCGACATAGCCGGTGACACCTTCGCCGCCCTTGGCGCGGATCGGCACCTGGCGCAGAACCAGCGGACGCTGCGAGACATGTTGCAATGCCGAGAGAAGTTCGCGCACCCGGTAGGCGGCAGCATCCATCTTGTTGACGAACAGAAAATGCGGGATCGTGTTGTCATCGAGAAATTTCAGCAGCGGCGCCAGCGTCAGCGCCTTGTCAGGTTCCGGTTCGCAGACAACCACGGCGGCATCGGCGACCATCAGCGCATGCTGCGTCTCCTGTGCCAGCTCGACCGATCCGGGGCAATCGAGAAATGTCCAGTGCTCGCCCAGGTAATCGCAGCCGGCGATATTGACTTCGACCGACATGCTGCGCGCCCGTGCCTCGAGCGTGCTGTCGCCGACCATATTGTGCTCTTTCGCGTTGCCCTTGCGCGGAATGGCGCCGGCCGCGAACAGGATGCTCTCGAGGAGACTGGTCTTGCCGCTGAGATAAGGACCCACAATGGCTGCGCAGCGCGGCGCAGCCGCTGGTCTTTCGCCCATCTTGCTCTCCCTATGCGCGTCCGGAACGGGCCGCCGCACGAGAGGCGACGGCCGCTCTCTTGTCTTGGTCCCGCCATGATTTCAGGGCCCGGCGGGGGGATGCAAGGAAAAAGCCGGGCGCCTTGTTTTCGCCGGCTTCTGCCGCATATGTGGGTTTCGGCGCGCCCGCGCCTGTCCGACATCCGAGACCGACCCCATTCATGTCCGAAACCCGCAATCTAAGTCCCGATGACCTCAAGCGGCACCATGCCCGCTATCGCTGGCGGCGTGCCGCCGCCGAGCGGCCGAGGCCCGGAAAGGTCACGGATCTGCTCGAGCGGCTGGCAAAGGAGTGCACCGGCGAGCGCGTCAGCCTCGGCGACATTCTCGAAGAACTCGAGAGCCGCAGCCATGGCATGTTGTTGCTGGTGCTCTCGCTGCCGGCGATGATCCCGATCACGCCGCCCGGCGTCGGCGTCATCTTTGGCATTCCGATTGCTTTCGTTGCAGCCCAACTGATCCTGCGGCGACGCTATGTCTGGCTGCCGCAGGCGTTGCGCCGCCGTTCGATCACCTGCGATGATTTCAGGGCCATCGTCGAGCGGTCCCTGCCGCATGTCGCGCGGATCGAGCGACTGCTGAAACCGCGCCTGACCCTCCTGACCCAATCGGTCGGCGAATGCCTGATCGGTGTAGCGGTGCTGGTACTGGCACTGCTTCTCGCCTTGCCCTTGCCGCTGACCAATATTCCGCTCGGTCTGTCGATTGCGCTGCTCTCGCTGGGTCTGATCCAGCGCGACGGGCTGGCGGTGCTGATCGGCAGCATCGCGGCGATCGCCACCGGCGTTCTCATCGCCACGTTCAGCTGGACGGCAGTGGCCGGACTTGTTGCCCTGGTCGCCGGATCCTAGGGCGCGAAACCCCGCGCCGACCGATCAACGCAGAGCGGCGCAGGCCTTCTGGATTCGCTCGCAGGCCGTACGCAATGCCTCGGTCGACGTCGCGTAAGAAATGCGGAAATACGGCGACAGCCCGAAAGCGGCGCCCTGCACCGCCGCCACCTCGGCCTGCTCGAGCAGATAGGTGACGAAATCCTCGTCGCTTTCGATCGTCTTGCCCTGCGGCGTCTTCTTGCCGATCGTCCCGGCGCAGGACGGATAGACGTAAAAAGCGCCCTCCGGCTTGTGACAAAGCAGGCCCGGCGCCTTGTTCAGCATCTCGACCACCATGTCGCGCCGCTGCCGGAAAACCTCGTTGTGCGCGGCAATGAAATCCTGCGGCCCGCGCAGCGCTTCGACCGAGGCGGCCTGGCTGATCGAGCAGGGATTCGACGTACTCTGCGACTGCACCTTCGCCATTGCCTTGATCAGATCCTGCGGCCCTGCCGCATAGCCGATGCGCCAGCCGGTCATGCAATAGGCCTTCGAGACGCCGTTCATGGTGAGCGTGCGGTCCTTGAGGCCCGGCTCGACCTGTACGGGCGTCGTGAACTCGAACCCGTCATAAACCAGATGCTCGTACATGTCGTCGGTCAGCACCCAGACCTGCTTGTGCCGCATCAATACATCGGTCAGCGCCTTCAGCTCGCCGCGCGTATAGGCAGCGCCGGTCGGGTTGCTCGGGCTGTTGAGGATCAGCCATTTGGTTTTCGGCGTGATCGCGGCCTCGAGATCCTCCGGCCGCATCTTGAAGCCATTGTTTTCCGGACAGCGCACGAAAACCGGCGTGCCGCCGCATAGCAGCGCGATATCGGGATAGGAGACCCAGTAGGGTGCCGGGATAACCACCTCGTCGCCCTCGTCGAGCGTCGCGACCATCGCGTTGTAGATGATCTGTTTGCCGCCGGAAGCGACCGAAACCTGGCCGGGTTCGTAATCGAGGCCGTTCTCGCGCTTGAACTTCTCCACAATCGCCTGTTTCAGCGCCGGCGTGCCGTCGACATTGGTGTATTTGGTATCGCCACCCCGAATGGCAGCGATCGCCGCATCCTTGATGTTGTCCGGCGTATCGAAATCCGGCTCGCCGGCACCGAGCCCGATCACCTTGCGGCCGGCGGCCTGCAATTCGCGCGCTTTCTGTGTCACAGCCATGGTGGCAGACGGCTTGATGCGGCCCAGCCGCGCGGCAAGGAGACTCATGATCCGGATCCGGAAAAAGGGTGTTCGACAGCGCGCGGACGATAGGGTGCGTTTCTTTGCGAGGCAAGCCTCCGGAACCACCGGGTCGAGGGAAAATTCCCCGAAAACGCCGCAATCCCGACCCGTTCGCGCCGGTTATCGCGTCCATCTTCGGAGGATCGGCCCAGCACATCGAACGACCGGGGAGTAATGCCATGATCCGGAACGGCTTTGTTACCGCCGCCCGCACGAAACGTCCGTTTTTGCTCGACCCGCGCTACCGCCTGCTGTTTGCTGCGGCAGCCGCATCCGCCGTCCTGCTGGTATCGATGCTGGTCGACGCAGCGATCGTCGGTTAGGCCCGCTTCGCTACTGCACGACGAGTTCGACGCGCCGATTGCGGGCGCGGCCCGCCTCCGTCTCGTTGGATGCAACGGGTGCCAGCATGCCGACGCCGGCCGCATCGAGCCGGCTGCGCTC
>JBBDWW010000331.1:0-18327 GCA_040902645.1 Dongiaceae bacterium
GCCCTTGATCCATTCGGTCGCGAGCGAGCTCGACGCGATCGCCGAACCGCAGCCGAAGGTCTTGAACTTGGCGTCTTCGATCCGCCCGTCGGCGCCGACCTTGATCTGCAGCTTCATCACGTCGCCGCAAGCCGGCGCGCCGACCAGGCCGGTCCCGACCGCTTTGTCTTCCTTGTCGAGCGTTCCGACATTCCGTGGATTGTCGTAATGCTCGAGCAGTTCCTTGCTGTATGCCATGTGTCAGTCTCCTGTTACGTCGTGATCAGTGCTCGGCCCACTGAATGGATTTGATGTCGATACCCGCCTGTGCCATTTCCCAGAGCGGGCTCAACTCGCGCAGGCGCCGCACGGCGGCGACGACATGCTCGATCGCATAGTCCACATCCTGTTCGGTCGTAAACCGTCCGAGCCCGAAGCGGATCGAGGTGTGTGCCAGTTCTTCCTCGACGCCGAGCGCGCGCAACACATAAGACGGCTCCAGCGAAGCCGAGGTGCAGGCCGAGCCGGACGATACCGACAGGTTCTTGATGCCCATCATCAGCCCTTCGCCCTCGACATAGGCGAACGAGATGTTGAGGTTGCCGGGGATCCGGTTCTCCAGATCGCCATTCACATAGACATCCGGCAGCGCCTTGGTGATGCCATTGAGCATCCGGTCGCGCAGATAGCGCAGCCGCTCCGCTTCGGCCGGCATTTCGCGCTCGGCAATCGCACAGGCCTCGCCCAGCCCGACACAGAGCGGGGTCGGCAGGGTGCCGGCGCGCAAACCGCGTTCCTGGCCGCCGCCATGGATCAGCGCTTCCAGACGAATCCGCGGCTTGCGGCGCACATAAAGCGCGCCGACGCCCTTCGGTCCGTACAGCTTGTGGCCGGAGATGCTCATCAGATCGATGTTCATCGCATTGACGTCGAGCGCGATCTTGCCGACCGCCTGCGCGGCGTCGGTATGGAAATATACGCCCTTCTCGCGGCACAGCGCGCCGATCTCCTTGAGCGGCTGGATCACGCCGATCTCGTTGTTGACCGCCATGATCGAGACCAAAGCCGTCTTGTCGGTGATCGCCGCGCGCAGCCGGTCGAGATCGACCAGGCCGTTCTGCTCGACCGGCAGATAGGTGACCGTGCAGCCCTCCATCTCCAAATGGCGCGCGCTTTCGAGCACGCATTTATGCTCGGTTACCACGGTGATCAGGTGGTTGCGGCGGTCCTTGTGGAACCGCAGCACGCCCTTGATCGCGATATTGTTCGATTCGGTCGCACCCGAGGTGAAGATAACCTCGCGCGGATCCGCACCGATGATCGATGCGACCTGCGTGCGCGCCGTCTCGATCGCCTCTTCCGCTTCCCAGCCATGATGGTGGTTGCGCGAATGCGGATTGCCGAATTTCTCCGTGAAGTACGGCAGCATCTTCTCGACCACCCGCGGATCGGTCGGGGTCGTCGCCTGATAGTCGAGATAGATCGGCAGATGCGGCTTGTTGTTGCCGGCCTGGGTGCCGCTCATCGCAGCTCCACTCATCGCCATCGTATCGATCGTCATAACGTCGGTTCTCCCTTCAACAAACCTATCAGGCGGCCGGTGCCACGGCCGTTTTGACATCATCGCGCGTTGCCAATGCGCGCCACGCATCGAGAAACCTGTCCACATCCGCGTCCGTGCTCTGCCAGCCGAGGCTGACGCGGATCGCGGCATTCGCCGCCTCCGGCTCGACGCCCATCGCGCCCAGCACATGCGAGCGGGCGACTTTGCCGGAACTGCAGGCGGCACCCGCGCTGACCGCAATGCCGGCCAGATCGAGTGCGATCACCTGAACGTCGCTGGCGAGACCGGCCAGGCCGAAACAACTGGTGTTCGGCAATCGCCCGGCATCGCTGCCGAAAATTCTGACCGACGGTGCCATCGCCCGTATTTCGCTTTCGAGCCGGTCGCGCAACGCCGCCACGCGGCGCTGTTCGCTTGTGAGTTCGGCGCTGGCTGCAACCGCCGCCGCACCGAACCCGGCAATCGCCGCGACATTCTCCGTTCCTGCGCGCCGGCCAAGTTCCTGCCCGCCGCCACGCAGCAGCGGTTCGAATGAGAGACCGTCGCGGACCACCAGCGCACCGATGCCGGTCGGGCCACCCAATTTATGCGAGGACACACTCATCAAATCGGCATTCAAGGCCTGAAAATCAAGCGGAATCCGGCCCGCCGCCTGCACCGCGTCGCAATGCAGCAGCGCTCCGGCGTCATGCGCGATCGCGGCCGCGTCGGCGACCGGCTGGATCGTGCCGGTCTCGTTGTTCGCCGCCATGATCGAGACCAGAGCGGGCTCGTCGCTTACGGCGAGCATCGCGGTCAGATGCGCGAGTTCGACCACGCCCGCGCTGTCGACCGGAATGAGTTCGACCGCCGGCGATGCGGCCAAGACCGACGGATGTTCGGTTGCGCCGGCAAGAATCCGACGCCGTCCCGTCGCCCGCAGCGCGCCGTTATTCGCTTCCGTCGCGCCGGCGGTAAAGACGATCTGCCGCGGCAAAACCTTGAGCAGGGCGGCGAGCTGTTCGCGCGCATCTTCGATCGTGCGCCGCGCCAGCCGCCCGAAACGATGGATCGAGGATGCGTTGCCGACACTATCGAGCGCAGCGATCAGCGCCGCCCGCGCCTGCGGGCGCAGCGGAACTGTCGCGTTGTAGTCGAGATAGGCGGCCTGGCGCATCGTCACGTCCTGGTTCCGATCCGCCGCTCACTCGGCCGCCACGGCATTGTCGCCGGGCCGCGTCTCGAGCCGCGCGTCGCGATGGTTGACGCCGCTCGAACCGAGCACCCGGCGCTCGCACACATCGGCGAGCGAGACCGAACTGAGAAACAGATGGATCTGGTTGCCGAGTTCTTCCCACAGATCGTGCGTCAGGCAGCGGCTCTTGTTGCTCTGGCAGCCGACTGGCGAACCGGGTGAACAGCGCGTCGCGTGGATCGGCTCGTCGACCGCGAGGATCGCATCCGAGATGCGCAGATCGGTCGCGGGCCGCGCCAGCAGATAGCCGCCGCCAGGGCCGCGCACGCTGCGCACAAGGCCGCCGCGACGCAGCTTCGCAAAAAGCTGTTCGAGGTAGGAGAGTGAGATTTCCTGCCGCCCGGCGATATCTGCCAGCGCGACCGGCTTCCCGTCATTGCTGTGAAAGGCGAGATCGACCAGCGCCATGACGGCATAGCGACCCTTGGTACTGAGCTTCACGGTACCGCTCCTTCCTAGTCCTTATCCTTCGGCTTGGCGCCGCAGCGACGCCCTATCCGACATCGTCTCGGCGTCCGCTACCGTGCCGCGCGAAGCGGCCTGCCGTTCGAGTTCGGCGATGCGCGCATTGGCCGCAACAACCTGATCGCGCAGTTCGGCGATTGCGCGGGCGACCGGGTCCGGCAGATCGCCGGTCGGCGTGCCATAGGCCAGAAACTCCGGCCCGCAATCCTTCGTCATGACCACCTTCGCCGGCACCCCGACGACCGCGCAGCCACCGCTTACGTCTTTGATCACCACGGCATTGGCGCCGACACGGGCATGTTCGCCGACCGTGATCGGACCCAAAACCTGCGCGCCGGAACCGATGATCGCGCCGTTGCCGATGGTCGGGTGGCGCTTATGGTCGATCTGGGCCGCGGAATTGATCGAGGGCGCGATACCGCCCAGCGTCACGCCCTGATAGAGCACCACATCGTCGCCGATTTCTGCCGTTTCGCCGATCACCAGCCCCATGCCATGGTCGATGAACAGACGCCGGCCAATGACCGCGCCTGGATGGATCTCGATCCCGGTCAAAAACCGGGCGACCTGGGAGAGCCAGCGGGCCGGCAGGCGCCAGCCCAGCCGCCACAAGCCATGGCTCGCACGATAGATGACCACGGCGTGAAAACCCGGGTATAAGAGTGCGACTTCGAGGCGCGACCGGGCTGCCGGGTCGCGTCGTATCATGGAATCGAGCTCTTCGCGTAAGTTCTTGAAAAACATCTGTCATTCCGCAAATGTTACCGGCGCCAAGGTGGCCGTGGGATGGCCTGTAGACTAGGTATAGGTATCCTGAGCAAATTGGTCAAGTATAATGCCCCGAACCGCCGGAGAAGGCCCTCTTTATCCTACTAATCCAGTGGGTATTAAGCCCGCGCGCGAGCGCCAGCAGAACGGTTAATCGATGCCAGACGTGATCATGATAGGACCCGCCGGGCGGCTTGAAGGCCGATACCTCCCGGCCAAGAAGCCGAACGCGCCGATCGCCCTCGTTCTTCATCCCCACCCGCTCTATGGCGGGACGATGAACAACAAGGTCGTCTACACGCTGTTCCATACCTTTGCGCAGCAGGGCTTCTCGGCGCTGCGATTCAACTTCCGCGGCGTCGGCCGCAGCGAAGGCAAGTTCGACCGCGGCGAAGGCGAATTGTCGGATGCGGCGTCGGCGCTCGACTGGCTGCAGGCCCATAATCCCGATGCGCCTTATTGCTGGATCGCCGGCTTTTCGTTCGGCGCCTGGATCGGCATGCAGCTGCTGATGCGCCGGCCGGAGATCACCGCCTTCGTGTCGGTGGCGCCGCCCGCCAATTCGACCTTCTCGTTCGATTTCCTCGCGCCCTGCCCGGCGTCGGGCCTGATCCTGCGCGGCGACAAGGACGAGGTCGCGGCAGCGGAAGGCGTCGACAAGCTGGTGAACAAGCTCAAATCGCAGCGCGGGATCGCGATCGACTACCGCACCATCCGCGGCGCCGATCATTTCTTCACCGACCATCTCGAGCGCGTGGGGCGCGAGGTGAAGGAATATCTGGTGAACTTCGATCCCGAGGCGCAGCCGGCACCGCCGGAGCGCGAGAAGGAAAAGGCGAAGGCGCGCTAACGTCGCGGCGTTTTCTGCTTCAGGCAACCGGCCTTGCGTGCAACCGCCCGCCCTGCATCGGGGCAGGCACGCCGGTTGTTCCCGGTACGCTGAGCGGCAGCCCGCGCAGGCTGCGCACCGCGAGATAGCCGAAGGCCTGCGCCTCGATCAAATCGCCGTCCCAGCCGACCGTCTCGACCGGGTCGACCGGCACGCCGAGCCGGCGCGCAAGCGCCGCCATGATCGTCGGATTGTACCGGCCACCGCCGGTCACCAGCCAGCGTTTGGGCGCGGCCGGCATTTGCGCGAGCGCGGCTGCAACGGAGGCGGCGGTGAATTCGGTCAATGTTGCGGCGCCATCCGCGGTCGAGAGCGCGCGCGCCGAATCGAGGGTGAAATTGTTGCGGTCGAGCGATTTCGGCGCCGGCGCGGTGAAATAGGGATGATCCATCAGCCGCGCCAGCACGCGCTCGTCGACGCGGCCGGACGCGGCGAGCCGCCCGCCGCGATCGCAGCTCTCGCCGATACGCGCGCGGCACCAATCGTCGATCAGTGCATTGCCCGGCCCGGTATCGAAAGCGAGCAGCGCGTCGTCGCCGCTAATCCACGTCACATTGCCGACGCCACCGAGATTGAGTACGGCGATCGGACGTTCGAGCCCGCCGGCCAACGCTGCGTGATAGAGCGGCGCGAACGGCGCGCCCTGACCGCCGGCCGCGACATCCGCCGCGCGGAAATCGTTGATCACGTCGATGCCGGTCAGCGCTGCCAGCAACGGCCCGTCGCCAATCTGCCAGGTGCGCCGGCGATGCGGTTCGTGGCGGATCGTCTGACCGTGAAACCCGACGATCGCGACATCGCTCGCCCGTAACCGTGCCGTTTCGAGCAGCGTCAGGACGAGTTCGGCATGGCGCCGGGTAAGCTCGGCCTCGATCGCCGCCGCATCCCCCTCACCCGCCATCAGCCCGGTCAGCCGCGCCGCGAACGGGCGATCATAGGGTGTCGTCAGGCCCGGGCCGGTCTGCAGCACCCGCTCGCCGTCGGTCTCGATCAGCGCCGCATCGATGCCATCGCAGGAGGTGCCGCTCATCAGCCCGATGGCGCGGATCGGAGGCGAAACCGGGAGATCGGAACGCTGCATGCGGGCCTCGGATTGAGCGCGGATCGGGCGATGTGTTACATGACCCGGCCCGCGCGGCAAGCCGCCGTGAAGCGGGACGCCGGCCTTCCGGCCGGCAATCTGGCTTCCGCCACGGAACGAACGATGACCGACCCGAAATCGTCATTTCTGCGCGAGATCGTCGCAAGGGGTTACCTGCATCAATGCACGGACCTCGCGGGGCTCGACGCGCAGACCGCCAACGGCCGCGTCGTCGCCTATGTCGGCTATGACGCCACCGGCGACAGTCTGCATGCCGGCCATCTGCTGTCGATCATGATGCTGCGCCGGCTGCAGCAGCACGGGCACAAGCCGATCGTCCTGATAGGCGGTGGAACGACCAAGGTCGGCGACCCGTCCGGCAAGGACGAAGCCCGCCGCATGTTGACGGAAGCGGATATCGACGCCAATCTCGCGAGCATCCGACGCTGCTTCACCAACTATCTTACCTTCGGCGACGGCCCGACCGACGCCGTGATGGTCAACAACGCCGAATGGCTCGACCGGCTCGGTTACATCGAATTCCTGCGCGACGTCGGCCGGCACTTCTCGGTCAACCGGATGCTGAGCTTCGACAGCGTGAAGCTGCGGCTCGAGCGCGAACAGCCGTTGTCGTTCCTCGAATTCAACTACATGATCCTTCAAGCTTACGATTTCCTCGAGCTCGCGCGCCGCTACGATTGCAGTTTGCAGATGGGCGGCTCCGATCAATGGGGCAACATCGTGAACGGCGTCGAACTCGGGCGGCGCATCGACGATCGCATGCTGCAGGGCCTCACCTGTCCGCTGCTGACCACCAGCGCGGGGCAGAAAATGGGCAAAACCGCAACGGGCGCCGTCTGGCTCAATGCCGACCGGCTGAGCCCGTACGATTTCTGGCAATACTGGCGAAACACGGAAGATGCCGATGTCGGTCGCTTCCTGCGCCTCTTCACCGATCTGCCTCTCGATGAAATCGCAACGTTGGAACGCCTCGAAGGTGCGGGGATCAACGAGGCGAAGATCCGGCTTGCGAGCGAAGTAACCGCGCTCGCGCACGGCAAGGATGCCGCGATCGCCGCTGCCGACACGGCGCATCGCGTTTTCGAGCATGGCGGCACCGGCGGTGAGCTGCCGAGCATCGACATCGCACGCAGCCGTTTGTCGGACGGCGTTCCTGTCTATGAGTTGTTTCGCGAAGCGGGGCTCGCGGCGAGCAACGGCGAAGCGCGCCGGCTGGTGCGCGGCGGCGGGGCGCGGCTGAACGACAGCCCGCTCGACAATGAAAACCGCAAGGTGACGCTGGCGGATCTGACCGCGGACGGTCATATCAAACTCTCGGCCGGCAAGAAGCGCCACGCGCTGGTGCGCGCCAGCTAGCAACTCAGCGTTCGGCTGGCTCGACCGGTTCGGCTGGTGCCGGCGGCGTATCGGTCGGTTCGCCGGCCTCGAACAGTTCGCGCAGGAAGCCCGGCGCCAGCGCCGCCAACGGGTTGTACGAGAATTCCGGCTCACTCAGTTTGCCCGACGCGGAAAAAGTCGCCGCGAAGAGTCCCTCGCCTTCGCCGCCCTGCAGGATCGGTCCGATCAGTGGGATATTGCCGAGAATACTGTTGAACGCATAAGCGGGCACCAGGGTGCCCTTGAGTGCGATGCGATCCTCTTGGGTATCGATCCAGCCATCGGCGGTAACGCCAACCGACGGTCCGTGGGCACGGAAGTCGTCGATCGCGATCCGTCCGCCTGCCTTATCGAAATCGGCGCGCAGGCCGGTGAAGAGAAATCCTTCGCCGGTCAATGCATCGACCAAGCCGGTAAGCGTCGCGACGGACAGCAATCGCGCGATGCCGGGCGCGTTGACGAGACGGAACTGGGTGATATTCACGCGGCCGCGGATCGGCCGGTCCGGTTCGGCATCGACACTCACGCCGGTGATGGTGAGCCGGCCGCCGAGGATTGAATCGGTTAAATTGAACGCACTCAGCGTCGCACCCGCATCCGACGCTTCGATCGCAAGCTCGTGCGTTCCTTCCGTTGTCGGCACATAGCGCACCATGATCGGATTGTCGGGCCCGAGCGTGCCGTCGAGCTCGAGCCATTCCCAATAATCGCCCTGGTTGTGCAGCTTGACGCGCGCATTCTCGAGCGTGCGATCGTCGCCGAGGACGATGCGATCGAGATGTTCGGCCTGCAGAGTGAATGGCGGCAACTGCTTTTCGGTTTCCTCGATTTCCTGGACGATCTCCGGCTCGGCGGGTTCATCCTCGGCCGCCGTTTCCTCGACCGCCTCTTCCGCATCTTCACCGATGAATGGCTCGGCGTTCAGAACGCCGCCACCCAGCACGACATCGGTGCGCGGGCCTGCAGTGACGATGGCCACGTCCGTGAGCGTGCTGCCCGAAACCTCGAGCCGGCCGAAATCCACGCGCCCCAGCGCTCCCGTCGCCGGGTCGAATTGCGCGGCACCCGTTGCAATCAGCCCGGTCGCATCGACCACGAGTTCGCGCAATGCGGCGGGCTTACCATCCACCATCTCAACCACAAAGCTGGCTGTGCCCGGGTCGCCGGCCGGCTTTGTGTAGTCGATCACCGGCAACGCGATAATGGCGTTGACCAGGTCGAGATTGGTCGCGACCTCGCTGACGCCGCTGTCATAGTTCGTGTAGGTGACGCCGAACCCGACCGGTCCCGTTATAAACGGATCGAACGCCAGCCCGATTTTTGCGACCTCCTCGGCGGTCGTCCACCCGGCAACCTCGAGGCTGTTGTTGAGCGTTTCGTGGTTGAACCATTCGAGCCACCGGATATCCAGCGGCACGCCGGCGAACAGGCCCGTGCCTTTCATTTCGAGTCCGTCATTATCGAGCGCCAGCGTGAAATTGCCGTCGTTGAGCGGTTGACCCATCGCCGCTTCCACAAGATTGGCATCGGTGATCGTCGAGTTCACTGCCATCTCGACATCGGCAAAGGACATATTTTTCTTGGCCGGAAACGAGAAATGAAGCTCGCTGCTGGTCTCACCGGTAGCACCCTCCGGGACGATCCCGACGCGGCTCACATAGTCGAGGCGCGGGTGATCCAGCAGTTCGAGCGCCGCCGCGAGCGGCGCCGTGACGGTTCCGTCGACCTTGATCCATTGCCGGCCGTCACCGATGCCGGAAATCTGGAGACGGCCACCGGAAACCTGAATCTCGCCGACATTGCCGCGTTCGAAGGCAACATCGAAACGCCCGGCATCGAAGATGCCGCGGCCCGCTGCATTAACGATGGGCGGCAGCGGTTTCAGGTAATGGAGGGTCAGGCCCTTCCCATCGACCGTGCCGGTGAACTGGTCAACGACCCTCTCGCCGGAGCGTCCCTGCGGCCAGCTCATTCGGATTATCGCCTCGGCTTTCTCGGCGCGCCCTTCGGGTATGTGTTCCGTGACCCAGCGCCGCGCATCGGTGCCATAGCCGTTGGGCCAGAACGCCGGCAAGGTTGCAAAATCGATTTCCTCGATCGTGACATCGAGGGCAAGCGACATCGGCCCACCAGCGAGACCGGTCGCATCGCCCACAACGGCGATGCGCGGGCCACCGAGATCGAGCTTGAACGATTCGACACTGACCGTATCGAAGCCGGCACCGACCCGTGCAGCGAGCGTCGCGCTCTCGATCGCGAGCGGCGCATCGTAGAGATTTCGCAGTTCGATCCGGCCGGACCCCGCCGATGCGTTCAATTCGATCTCGCCCAATTCGCCGGCGAGCGATATATCGGTGCGAAGGGTGCCGTTGATGAGCAGATCCGCATTGGCGAGCGTCATCAGTCTCGATTCAACGAGGCCGAGCGCCGCAAGCTCTACATTGCGGAACTGTCCGTCGATGACGACCCGTTCCATCGCCCGATCGTAAACCAGCCGCGCTTCGAGCCGGGCCGGGCGGCCGAGCTCGGGTACGTCGATCAAGGCGATGCCCACCAGCCCCTGAGCATCTCTACTCAAAACGACGGTCGCTTTTTCCGGCCGCCAGGTAAGTCCGGTACGATCGTCGATCACCACGATGCTCGCATCGACGATGGCTGCCTCGCTCAGGTAACCGGTCGGCCGGTCGGGGTCCAGATCGTCGAGCAGTTCGCCGAACAGAGTCGGAAAAACGATCGATTCCTCGAGCGCGGTGTCGGATGCCCGTTCCGGGGATTCGCCGATCGACCAATGCCCGTCGGTATGGCGGCGGAACGCGATCGTCGGCTGATGAATGGCAATCGACGTCGGCGCGACCATCCCGCGCAGGAGCGCGCGCACGCTCAGCCGGAACGACACGCGCGGCACATGCGCCAACTCCTGGCCGTTCTCGTCGAACGCCGTGACGTCGGCCGCGGCAACATCGATGCTGTGGCCCCAGCCTTCCCAGATCATCACCGTGTCGCCGACTTCGACCTTGAATTGGCTGTCGGGTGCCTGCAATGCCTGCTCGACATAGGGCGTCAGAAAGCTGAGGCGGAGCGGTTCCTCCCAGGAAAGGCGCCATAATCCGATGCCGACCAGCAGCAAAATGCCGGCGAGCAGGCTGGCGAGGATTTCGATGGTGATTCGGGCTGAACTACGAAGCATCGGCTCTTATAAGGTGCCGCTTGACGGCTGGATTGTGATTTTCCAGTGTGCGGGAAATTGCACCTCCCGGCCATGACCGACTTTGCGCTTAAGCTCGACCCGGCGGATCTGCCGCCGGCGCCCGATCCATCGCTTGCCCGCCCCGGGCTTGAGCGGTGGCGGGAGCGGCTTGCCTCGATCGGCGATCCCGCGTTGACCGGGTTCGCGGACAGGCTGGATGCGGATCCCGGTGCCGCCCGACTGCTCGCGCTCCTGTTTGCGCATAGCAGCTTTCTCGGCCAATGCCTGCTGACAGCACCCGCCGATTTCCGTCTGGTTCTCGAGGCAGGACCCGACGCGGCGCTCGAGGTCGCGTTGGGCGGTCTGGTCGAAGCAGCGATCACCGAACCCGATCCGGCGCGTGTCATGCAGGCGCTGCGTGCGGCGCGCCGGCGCGTCGCCCTTGCGGTGGCCACGGCCGATATTGTCGGTGCCTGGCCGCTGGAGCAGGTAACGACCGCCCTCAGCGATCTCGCCGACCGGGCAATCGATGCGGCCGCTGCCCACTTGCTGCGTCGCGCGGTCGATCGCGGCGAACTCGAGGTCGACGATCCGGAGCAACCGCATCGCAACGGCGGCTTCATCGTACTCGGCCTCGGCAAGCTCGGCGCGCGCGAACTCAACTATTCGAGCGACGTCGATCTGATCATCCTGTTCGACCGTGAGAAGGTTCGCTACACCGGCAGCCGCAGCGTGCAGGATTTCTTCGTGCGCATCGCACGCGATCTGGTGCGGTTGTTGCAGGAGCGCACCGAGGGCGGTTTCGTCTTGCGCGTCGACCTTCGGCTGCGACCCGATCCGGGCTCGACGCCGCTCGCTTTGTCGGCGCTTGCCGCTGAAAACTACTACGAGGGGATGGGGCAGAACTGGGAACGCGCGGCCATGATCAAGGCCCGTCCGGTCGCCGCCGATATCGATGCCGGCCGACAGTTTCTCGAACGACTGCGGCCTTTCATCTGGCGCAAGCATCTCGATTTCGCGGCGATCCAGGACATTCATTCGATCAAGCGGCAGATTCACGCAGTGAAGGGCTTCAGGGATATTGCGGTCGCCGGCCACAATATCAAGCTCGGCCGCGGCGGCATTCGCGAGATCGAATTCTTTGCGCAGACCCAGCAGCTCATCTGGGGTGGTCGCGACCCCGCCCTGCGCGTGCCGTCGACCTGCGCGGCCATCCGTGGGCTGGTCGCGAGCGGCCGCGTCGAACCGGATATTGCCGACGAGCTGATCGTCGCCTACCGGTTCCTGCGCGGCATCGAACACCGCCTGCAGATGATGGACGACCGGCAGACCCAGACTTTGCCGGCCGAAGGCGAGGCGCTTGATCGCTTCGCCGCCTTTGCCGGCTTCGCCTCGACCGACGCGTTCGCGACGGCGCTGCTCGAACAGCTCGGCCGCGTCGAAGATCATTATGCCGATCTGTTCGAAGAGGCACCGAGCCTCAGCCCCGCGGGCAGTCTCGTATTCACCGGCGGCAAGGACGACCCCGACACGCTGATCACGCTCGCGATGCTTGGCTTTCGCGGCGCGCCCTCGATCGCGGCGGTGGTTCGTAGCTGGCATGCCGGCCGCTATCGCGCAACACGCAGCACGCGCGCGCGCGAGCTTTTGACCGAACTGGTGCCGGACCTGCTCAAGATGCTGGGAGGGACCAGCGATCCCGATGCCGCGTTCCAGCGCTTCGATGCATTTCTCCAGGCATTGCCATCCGGCGTGCAGCTTTTCTCGTTGATCTACGCCAATCCCGGGCTGCTCGGGTTGATCGCCGAGATCATGGGCGATGCGCCGCGACTGGCCGACCGGCTGGCGGCACGGCCGGGCCTGCTCGAAGGCGTGCTCACCCAGGATTTCTTCGCAGCGCTGCCGGGAATCGCGGCGCTACGCGCCGAGCTCGATCGCCATTTGCAGCAGGCGCGCGACCTCGAAGACCGGCTCGATATTACACGGCGCTGGGCGAAGGACCGCCAGTTCCAGGCCGGCGTCCATATCCTGCGCAGCGTTGCGGACGCAAATTCCATGGGCGGCCCGCTCGCGGATATCGCCGAGACCGCAATCCGCGCGCTGCTTCCCGCCGTGACGGCGGAATTCGAGAAACAGCATGGGAAGCTGCCCGGCCGCGGTCTCGCGGTGATCGGTCTCGGCAAGCTCGGCGGGCGCGAGATGAATGTCGGATCGGATCTCGATCTCGTTTTCATCTACGACGTGCCGGCCGAATTCGGCGACGAATGGACGTTGATGCAATCGGACGGCCCACGCCCGCTGGCACCGATGCATTACTATGCGCGTCTTGCCCAGCGCATGATCGGCGCGCTCGATGTCGCGACCACCGAGGGGCGGCTGTTCGAAGTGGATATGCGCCTGCGCCCCTCCGGCAATTCGGGGCCGATCGCCTCCGGCCTCGCCGCCTTCAACCGCTATCAGCGCGAAGAAGCCTGGACCTGGGAGCATATGTCGCTGACGCGAGCGCGCGTCGTTGCCGGCGACGCAGCTTTCGCAAACGAGATCGAATCCGGGGTCCGCGAGCTGCTATGCCGGCCGCGCGATGGCGACCAGTTGGTCGTCGACATCGCCGACATGCGCCGGCGCATGGCGGAGACCTATCCGACCGACAATCTCTGGGACGTAAAACATTGGCGCGGCGGCATGGTCGATGTCGATTTCATCGCGCAGTATCTGCAACTGCGCCATGCCGAGGTGGATCCGGCGGTGCTCTCGCCCAACACGAGAACGGCCCTCGACCATCTTGCCAAGGCGGGCCTGCTCGATCGCGAGACGGCGGACGATCTGATCGAGGCGGTGCATCTCTGGCACAATATCCAGGGCCTGCTGCGGCTTACCGTAGGACACAAGCTCGACGAGGCAACCCTGCCGGCAGGAATCGCCACGGCCCTGGCGGCCGCCGGCGACGAAGTTGACTTCGGCGGTTTGAAACAGCACATGATCGAACTTGCCGAACTTGCACTCGGCCATTATCGAACATTGATCGACGAGCCGGCCGATGCCGCCCGCGCCCGTCTCGACAACAGGGAGAGCGAACGATGAGCGTTGAACCCGGCGACAAGGCACCCGCCTTCGGCATGAAGACCGACGGCAATGGTTCGGTCTCGCTGGCGAAGCTCAAGGGCCAGAACGTCGTGCTCTATTTCTATCCGAAGGACGACACGTCGGGCTGCACCGCGGAGGCCTGCGACTTCCGCGACAATCTGCCGAAGTTCGGCAAGGTCGACGCGGTGGTGATCGGCGTGTCGCGCGACAGCGTCGAGAGCCACGACAAGTTCAAGAAGAAATACAAGCTGCCATTCGCGCTTGCCTCCGACGAAGACGGCACGGTGACCGAAGCCTATGGCACCTGGGTCGAGAAGAGCATGTACGGGCGCAAATATATGGGCATCGAGCGCGCCACCTTCCTGATCGACGGCAAGGGCGTCGTGCGCAATGTCTGGCGCAAGGTGAAAGTGCCCGGCCATGTCGACGAAGTACTCGCGGCGATCAAGGCACTTTGACGAACCAAACGCCTCCAGTGGCGGTTTCGCCATCTCTCACCAATGCGGCACGCGCGGTGCTGGCGGCGGCCGATCCTTTCGAGAAGTTGCGGCTGACCCAGGTTGCTGCCGCCTCATGGCATGTTGGCATACTCGCGACGATCGGCGATGCCGCCGCGCCCGATCGCCCGGCGCGACCCGCGCGACCCGAATTGCGCCGGCCGGGCGACATGCCGAAGCGTCGCGCCGCGGGCAGCCGGGGCAATCGCATCGCGTTGCTGCATGCGCTCGCCCATATCGAGCTCAACGCCATCGATCTCGCCTGGGACATGATCGCACGCTTTTCCGATCCGTCGCTGCCACGCGATTTCGCGGCCGACTGGCTCTCCGTCGCCGCCGAAGAGGCGAAACATTTCGGTCTCCTCTCCGCGCGGCTGGCGGAACTCGAAGCGTGCTATGGCGATCTGCCGGCCCATGACGGGCTGTGGGAAGCTGCCGAGACGACCCGCGACGATCTGCTGGCGCGGCTTGCCGTGGTGCCGCTGGTGCTCGAGGCGCGCGGGCTCGATGTAACGCCGACGATGATCGCGAGCCTGACGCGGGCGGGCGATGAGGCGAGTGCCGCCGTTCTGCAAACAATCTATGAGGAAGAGATCGGCCATGTCGCCATCGGCTGGCGCTGGTTCCGCCATGTCGCGGCCGCGGGCGGGCTCGATCCCGATGCCGCCTGGCCGGATCTGGTGCGACAGCATTTTCGCGGCCGGCTGAAGCCGCCCTTCAATGAGCGGGCGCGCGAAGCCGCCGGTTTCGCCGAACCGCTCTATGCGGATCTCGCCTGAGCAACGGCGAGCCAACTTTCATCGCCGATCGCGCATCGGGCAATTCGCCGCAGACACAGCCCTCCGACATTCGCTATCGTTGCGCCGCCATTGCCCCGTTTGTCCCTGCGAGAGACCCCATGCAACAGATGATTCCGGTTTTCCTCACCGTGTTCCTCGCCGAACTCGGCGACAAGACGCAGCTCGCGACATTGCTGTTCGCTGCCGACAAGGATCGCGATCCGTGGCTGGTGTTCCTCGCTTCTGCCGGCGCGCTGATCGTGGCCGCAGCGATCGGCGTGCTCGCCGGCGCGGCGGCTGCCAAATATATCGACGGCCTGCCGATCAAGCTGATCGCCGGGATCGGTTTCGTAGCGATCGGCGCCTGGACCATCTGGGGGCATTTTTCCAACGCGTGAAGAATCCTGAAGGGGAATCGACGATGAGTTCCAGTCCGATCGGTCTTACGCCCGGCGCCATCGAGCCCTGGCCGGAGGACTTTCGCGACCTCGCCTTCCCGGGCGCGGAATATGACGCGCGGTTTAAGAAGCTGCGGTCGATGATGGCGGAGGCGAAGATCGATCTGCTGTACATCACCGTGCCGGACAATGTCGCCTGGGCGCATGGCTTCATCGCGAGCTGGTACAAGGCGAACAGCCCGATGCGCTATCCGCAGCTCTACGGCACCGCCATCCATGTCGATCACGACGCGTTCATCCATTTCGACAATCCGACCGAACGGCCGGTGCTCGAGAAGACCTCGGTCTCGTCCGACAACCGATACTTCCCCTCGCGCGACGGCGTACCCAATCTCGCCTTCATCATGGCCGAGCTGAAGGCCAAAGGCTGGCTCGTCGGCACGGTCGGGCTCGAATATTGGGGCTATATCCCGAACCGCGCGATCTCGACCATGTTCGAGGGCGCGTTCCTCGCCGAGCGCTGCCGCGTGGTCGACGCAAGCGCGCTGGTGCGCCGTGCGCGCCGCGTCAAATCGCCGGCCGAGATCGCCTGCATCGAGAAAGCCGTCGAATATGCCGATATCGGGCATCGCACGGTGATCGAGCTGGCAAAGCCCGGCATGAGCGAGCTCGAGCTTTACGGCGAAACCCTGCGCGCGATGATGAAGGCCGGCAGCGAATCGCCAGCGCTCGTTCATTCCTTCACATCCGCGCCGGTGCGCGACGGGCGCGCGGTCGCCGCCGGTCACGCCATGATGGGTCGCAGGAAGATCCGTCCCGGCGAGTTCCTCAAGATCGACATTGCCGGCGTGCATTACCGCTATCACGGCAATGTCCAGCGCGGCTATTTCGTTGGCGATCCACCGAAATCGATGATCGACCAGGTGCATCGCGCGGCCGGCGCGTTCGACGTGTTCGCATCCGAAGTGAAAGCCGGCATGACCGTCCGCCAGATCGCGACCATCATGCGCCGCTATTACGAACAGGTCGGCCTGTGGGGCGAGCCGGGCTGGGGCCTCGGCTACGAACTCGGCCTCTCGCTGCCGCCCGACTGGGTCGGCGAATTCTATTTCAACATTCGCGACGAAGACCCGCTGCTGCTCGATCGCGTGATCGAGGAGAACATGGTCACGAACTACGAAAGCATGTTCAACACCTGGCTGGTCGATACCTGCGTCTACCGCAAGACCGGCGCGCCGTTCCTCTCGACGATCCCGCTCGAACTGCAGGGCGTCGGGTAGTCGAGGCGGCCTACGCTTCCTTCGGATAGCGCGTCGCGACCAGGCTCGGGCGGGTGGCGACATCCGTCCACCAACGCGACAGCGCCCTGTTCTCCGCAACGAGCGCAGCACCTTCCGGCGTCGGCCGGATGTAGGCAACGAACGCCGCCAGCCACGCATCCGCCAACGTGAAGCGCGGCCCCGTCATGAACGGCGCGCCGGCAAGTGCCATGATCGCAGCGAAGACATGCCGGGCGGCGGGAACGCTGGCGGCCACCAGCGCTTCGTCAGCCGCCCTTCCCTCCTCGGCGGCGAACAGCCGTTCGATGACCAGGCCGCGCAGCAGCGGCGGATAGCCGTAGGAATCGATCACCGAGATGATCTGGTTCATCCGCGCGCGTTCGCGCGGGTCGGCCGGCTGCAAAGCGGGCCCGGGGAAATTCTCGTCGACATAGCGCGCGATCGCACTCGTTTCGTAGAGCCGGAACCCGTCATGATCGAGTGCGGGAATTCGTTTGAACGCGTGAACCTGTTCGTAACCGGGATCGAGCTTCGCCGGATCGAAGACGTCGGTCTCGCGCAGCGCGTAGGCAACACCCTTCTCGATCAGCGCGATGCGGGCAATGCGAACATAGACGCTATCGGTGAGACCATAGAGAACGAGGGTATCCGCCATTGCGCCTACGCCTTCGCGGCCTCGCCGGCACCGCCGACGCGTTGTGCGAGCGCGGCGGCCATGAATTCGTCGAGATCGCCGTTGAGGACGCCCTGCGTGTCGGAGGTTTCGACGCCGGTGCGCAGATCCTTCACCATCTGATAGGGCTGCAGCACGTAGGACCGGATCTGGTGGCCCCAGCCGATGTCGCTCTTGCCGGCTTCGGTCACGGCCGCCGCTTGCTCGCGGATCTGCAACTCGCGCTCGTACATGCGCGCCTTGAGCATCGCCATCGCGGTCGCCCGGTTGCGATGCTGTGAGCGGTCGGCCTGGCATTTGACGACAATACCGGTCGGAAGATGCGTGATCCGGATCGCGCTTTCGGTCTTGTTCACATGCTGGCCGCCGGCGCCGCTCGAGCGCAGCGTGTCGATATGCAGATCGGCATCGCGAATCTCGATCTCGATATTGTCGTCGACCACCGGATAGACCCAGACCGACGCGAAGCTCGTGTGCCGCCGCGCATTGGAATCGTAGGGCGAAATGCGCACCAGCCGGTGCACGCCGCTCTCGGTCTTCAGCCAGCCGTAGGCATTGTGCCCGATGATCTTGAGGCTCGCCGATTTCATCCCGGCCTCTTCGCCACGGCTCTCTTCGAGCCACTCCACCTTGTAGCCGTGCGCTTCCGCCCAGCGCTCGTACATGCGCAGCAGCATCTCGGCCCAGTCCTGCGCCTCGGTGCCGCCGGCGCCGGCATTCACTTCGAGATAGGCGTCGTTGGCATCGGCCTCGCCCGACAGCAGCGTCTCGAGTTCGGCCTTGGCGGCCTGCGCCTTCAAAGCCTTGAGTTGGGCCTCGCCCTCGGCGACGCTCGCGCTATCGCCTTCGACCTCGCCGAGCTCGATCAGCGTGAGCGCGTCTTCGAGCCCGCGATCGAGGCTGCGCACCTGGTCGATCGCGGCGATCAGCTGCTGGCGCTCGCGCATCACGCCCTGCGCCTTCGCGGAATCGTTCCAGAGATCGGGATCTTCGGCGTCGCGGTTCAGAACCTCGAGCCGTTCGAGCGCGCGATCCCAGTCAAAGATGCCTC
>JBBDWW010000332.1:0-18264 GCA_040902645.1 Dongiaceae bacterium
TCCTGTTTATGGGTACGTCCGGTGCCTTCATTTCGGTCGGCGTGACCGCAATCCTCGAGGGCGGGATGGCCATGCTGATGACCCTGATCGTCGCATCGTCCCTGATACAGTTTCCGCTGGCCGCCAATCTCGGCCTGCTTCGCCGCATCATCACCCCGACCGTCGGCGGCACGGCAATCATGCTGATCGCTGTCACCGTCATGCCAATCGCATTTGGCCTCATGTCGAATCCGGCCGCATCCGGCGAACCGGTCAGTGTCGGGGCCGCCGCCAGTGCGGTTGCGACTCTCGCAACGATCGTCGGTGTCTCGATTTTCGGCGGCAAGCGCGGGCGGCTCTGGTCGCCGCTGGTCGGGCTGATTGTCGGATCCTGTGTCGCCGGCGTCTACGGGCTAGTCAACGTCGGCAATATCGTCTCGGCCGCCTGGATCGGTTTGCCGGACTTCGCCTGGCCGGGGTTCGATCTTTCTTTCGGCCCTGCATTCTGGGAATTGCTGCCGGCCTTTGCGATCGTCACCCTGGTCGGCGCCATCGAAACCTTTGGCGACGGTATCGCGATCCAACGCGTATCCTGGCGGAAGCCGCGCGCGGTCGACTTCAGGTCCGTGCAGGGTGCGGTCTATGCGGACGGACTCGGCAATCTCTTATCCGGCCTCGCCGGTACGCTGCCGAACACCACCTATTCCACGTCGGTCTCCGTTGTCGACATGACCGGAGTCGCTGCAAGGCGGGTCGGACTTTACGGCGGTATCCTGCTCGTTCTGCTCGCGTTTTCGCCGAAGATCGCTGCCGTGCTGCTGGCGGTGCCGAATGCCGTGGTCGGCGCCTACATCGTTGTCCTCCTCGTGTTGCTGTTCATGCACGGCGTGAAACTCGCGACCGAAGATGGCATCACCTACGAGAATATCTTGATCGTCGGACTCGGATTCTGGCTCGGCGTCGGGTTTCAGCAGAAGGCATTGTTCTACGATCTGATGCCCGGCTTCGCACAATCGTTGCTCAGCAACGGCATGACTGCCGGCACCATCGTTGCCATCCTGCTGACATTGCTGTTCCGCGCAAGGCGCGGCCGGCCGAAACGCTTGGCGACCAATTTCTCAGTCGCCTCGGTACCGGAAGTGCATGAATTCGTCGAAGCGATTGCGCGACGCGCGGGATGGGACAAACCGGCGATCAACCGCCTGCAGCTTGCAGCAGAGGAAGCGCTGGTGGTGATGCTCGAGAAGGCGGCGGGCGCAGCGGGAGACGAACGCCTGCTTCGAGTCGAGGTCCGTCAGGAAGAAGGAATGATCGAGCTCGACCTCATCACCGCGCCACGCGGGGCCAATCTCGAAGACGAATTGCCGCTCGTCATGCGCACCGCAGCGGAGCCGGAGGACATGCTGTCATTCCGGATCCTTACCTCGATTGTCGACGATATTCGCCATCAGCAGTTTCACGGCATCGATATCGTGTCGCTCAAGGTAAGCAGCCGGCCGCTTTGAGATGAACAAGGCGGCGCCGTCGCGCCCCTCGATCGGGCCCCGACGGGCCGCGCCGCGCTCGGCTCGTCCGTCAGCCTTTAGGGCCGATGAACAGCCAAATAATGAAACCGAGAAGCGGCAACAGCAGCAGGATCACGATCCACAACACTTTCGTGCCGCTCGAGGCAGAGCTCTGCACCGTCTTGACGATCGCGTAGATGACGGCAACGAGGAGCAGAAGCCCCAGAATGCCACTGACTTCGACGCCCATGCGGGTAGTCCTTGCTTGGTGGACCCGGCCTATTTGTGCACGGACCGCAGGGTAACGCCAGCGACGAATGCGGCCCGGGCTCGCGGCGAGCTTGATCTATGTCATCAAACCGACCCGGTTTCTATCGCGCGCCACGCTCGATCCTGACCATGCCCTCGACATCTTGACGACCGGTCCGCGCGGCATGGATGCTTCGCCGGCACACAGCGGGGGACAGGCCGGCTCAACGTCGCCGGCGGAGGATAACGTGGATCTGATTCTGAAAGGTGCGCGGATCGCCGGCCGCGAAGACGGGCCGGCAATGGACATCGGCATTGGCGATGGGCGCATTCTCGCCATAGAGCCGGACTTGCCGACCAAAGGCCCGATCATCGAGATCGGCAACCGGCTGGTAGCACCAGGTTTCATCGAATGCCATATCCATCTCGACAAATCGCGCATCTTCGATCGTGCGCGCCTCGTGACGGGCAAGGTGCCGGAGGCGTTCAAGGAGGTGCTGCGCCTCAAGGAAGATTTTACGGCAGAGGATGTGCGCGAGCGCGCGATCCAGACACTCGAACGCTCGATCCTGCATGGCGTCACACATATGCGCACCCATCTCGAGGTCGATCCGGCGGTCGGATTGCGCGGGCTCGACGCCATTCTGCCGCTCATCGATGAATTCCGATGGGCGATCGATATCGAGATTTGCGTTTTTCCCGAAGAAGGCATGATCGACATCCCGGGTGTCGAGGCGATGCTGACCCAATCGCTGAAACGCGGCTGCCGCGTGATCGGCGCAGCACCCGAAGCCGACGGCAATCCGCGTGCCCAGATCGACCGAATCTTCGAGATCGCGCGCGACTTCGACGTCGATATCGACATGCATCTCGATTTCGGCGAATCGGCCGAGAAGATGCTGATCGAGTATGTCTGCGACAAGACCGAAGCGTTCGGCTATGGCGGTCGCGTCACCGCGGCGCATCTGACGATGCTGTCGGCGGTGCCGCGCGAGCGCTTCCGAGACGTCTGCCGACGCATGGCCTCGGCCGGTGTCGCGGCGACGGTGCTGCCCAGCACTGATGTGCCAGATCACGCATCTCGGCCGGCGCGGCGACGCGCTGGTCGATTGCTGGCTGCCGACCATCGCGCCATCGCGCGTGCGCGAAACGATGCATCGCAATTTTCCGCGCGAGATGGACGAGCATGATATCGCCCGGGTGGTGACGGCGTTCGGCGATGCGGCCGTGCGCTGCAAGGAGGGCGGGCTCGACGGGCTCGAGACCTGCGCCGGCGGCCATCTGATCGGTCAGTTTTTCTCGCCCGACACGAATCTGCGGACCGACCGGTTCGGCGGGTCGGTCGAGAATCGCGCCCGCTTTGCCCTGATGGTCCATGAGGAAATCCGCCGCCGGGTCGGCGACGATTTCGTGGTCGGCATCCGCATGGTCGTCGACGAAGGGATCGGCGGCGGCGTGACCCGCGAGGATGCGCTTGCGACCGCGCATATGCTCGAGCGCGCCGGTACGATCGATTTCTTCAACTGTATCTACGGCCGCATGGATACCGAACTGGCGCTGGCCGAAGACAACATGCCAGGCATTACCGAGCCGATTGCGCCGTTCCTTGACGCGATCGGGGCGTTCCGCCGCGAGGTGTCGCTGCCGGTTTTTCATGCGGCGCGCATCCTCGATGTCGCGACGGCGCGCCATGCGATCCGCGAGGGTATGCTCGATATGGTCGGGATGACGCGCGCCCATATCGCCGATCCGCAGATCGTCAACAAGATCAGGAACGGCGAAGAGGAACGCATCCGGCCCTGCTTCGGGGCCTCGCATTGCATCTACAAGAAGCCGTCCTGCATCCATAATCCGGCATCGGGTCGCGAGACCGAACTGCCGCAGCGCATCGAATTGTCGCCGACGCCCGGCCGCAAGATCGTGATTGTCGGCGGCGGACCGGCCGGCCTCGAGGCCGCGCGGGTCGCGGCCGAACGCGGCCATTCGGTCCTGCTGTTCGAAGCGGGGGCTGCACTCGGCGGCCAGATCCTGACGGCGATCCGGGCGCGGGCGCGGCGCGATCTCATCGCGATCGTCGACTGGCGCGCCGCGGAAATCGCACGGCTCGGCGCCACGGTCCGGCTCAATCGCTATGCCGAGCCGGCCGACGTGCTGGCCGAGAAACCGGACACCGTGCTCATCGCGACCGGCGGTATTCCCGATCTCGACTGGCTCGACGGTGCCGAACATTGCTCAAGCGTCTGGGAGGTTCTGGACGGCAGCCCGCCGTCCGGCCAGGAGGTGCTGGTCTTCGACGGCACCGGGCGGCATGAGGCGATTTCCTGCAGCGATCACCTGGCCGAGGCCGGCTGCACGGTGACGCATGTGACGCCGGACGATCGGGTCGCGATCGAGATGGGCTATACCGAGCGCGTCGTCTACCGGAAGCGGCTCTACGAGCGCGGCGTCGATATCGTCTGCGACCGCCGCCTGACGAAGGTCGAACCCGAGCGCAACCGCCTCCGCGCGACGCTGGTCAATGAGCTGACCGGTGCCGTCGAAACGCGCAGCGTCGACAAGGTCGTCGTCGAACATGGCACGACGCCGGTCGATGAACTGTTCCACGCCTTGCGGGCGGGGTCGATGAACGATGGGGTGACGGATATCGCGGCGTTACTCGCGGGGCGCAGCCAGCGGAACGCGGCGCCATCGGAGCGTGGTTTCGATCTGCACCGGATCGGCGATGCCGTCACCAGCCGGTCGATCCACGCGGCGATCTACGATGCGCTGCGGCTTTGTCGCGCGATGTGATTGGGCCCTGAGCGGCGACGAGCGACGCCGGGAAGAAAATGCGGGGGCGGCGGACAGGGAGACCGCCGCCCCGCGCCAGAACAGACTGGAGCCGATCAGCCGCCAGCCTGCACCTCGTTCGCGAGAGTCTCGTACCGCTCGCTGACTTCGGGAGCCAGCGCCTTGAAGAAGAGGCTGCCGTCGAGCACCTTTGCGGGGTCGGCAAAGCCGAGTTCCGCAAGCCGTTCCTCAGGCAGGAGCTCGTAGGCCTTCGTGTTCGTCGAACCGTATCCGAAATTGTCGATAATCCATGCGCCGGATTCCGGTGCGGTCCAGGCATTGATAAAATCGTAACAGGCATCGATGTTCTTCGCGTCCTTGTGGATCACGAAGCCCGACACCCAGGTGAGGATGCCTTCCTTCGGCACCATCAGATCGACCGGCACGCCCTCCTTTTTGAGGTTCACGAGCGAGATGTTCCACGAATAGGCCGCAACGATCTCGCCGCTGGCCATCCCCTGTTCGAACTGCGTCGTGTCGTCCCAATAGAAGCGCAGCAGGTCGCGTTGCTTGATTGCCATCGCCTTCACCTCAACGAGCTGTTCGTCGCTGAGGTCGTAGATGTTCTCCATGCCGAGAGCGAGCGCCGCGCACTGGACGATCGAATCGGCGGCGTTGTAGAAGGCGAGCTTGCCTGCATAACGCTCGTCGTAGAGCAGGTTCCAGGACGGGTTTTCGAGGTACTCGGGATCCACCAGATCGGTTCGGTAGAGGACCGAACTGTTACCGAACTCGGCGGGAACATTGAAGTACTTGTCGTCGACGACGATCGTCTGCTCGGTCCGCACGCTCTCGAAAAGATCGTTCCAGACCGTGACACGGGAGACGTCGATCGGCTGCAGCATTCCCTGATCGTGCCAGCGCTGCACATTGTAGACGCCGGGATGCATCAGGTCGGGTGTATAGCCGGCGAGAATCTTGGTCATCGATTCTTCTTCGTTGGCGATATAGCTGACTTCCGGTGGACCGCCGTACTTCTCGACGTACGCCGTCATCATCTCCGGCGCGTCGTAGCCGGCCCAGGTGTGATAGACGATCTCACCCTCTGCCTTTGCCTTCTGAGCGCCGAGCGGCGTCATCGTCACGCCGACGCCGGCGGCGGCCATCATCTTGAGGGCGTCGCGTCGCGACATGCCCGCAAATAAGTTCTTTCCCATCGTGGTTTCCTCTGTCTGAGTTAAGGTTTCTACAACGAACCAGGGCACGGATCACATGCCCGGGTTTGCCGTTTCGTTGGCCAAATCTTCATTGCTGCATGGTCTCCTTTGCTTGTCGCTTGTGTTTTAAATCCGGTTGCGCGGTCGTCAGCGTCGTCCCGGGCTCGACAATCCGCAGCAGCACGTCCGCGGCGATCGCCCGGTCCGGTAAAATCATCAAGGGATTGACGTCGAGCTCGACCAGCCGGTCGCGCTGCGCATCGCCGAACTGCGCGAGACGCCCGATCGTTTCGACGATACGCTCGATATCGGCTGCCGGCGCGCCGCGGTGCCCGTGAAGCAGGGGCGCGATGCGCAGCGAGAGCAGCGCTTCCCGGATCGATGCCGGGTCGGTCGGCAGCAGCAGCGTTACGGTATCGCGCCAGATCTCGACGATCGTGCCGCCAGTGCCGATCAGCATCACCGGACCGAACAGCGGATCGTGCCGGATACCGACCAGTAGCTCGGCAATCGGTTTTGGCACCATCTGTTCGACCAGGAACCGGTCGGCCGGGAGACCGGGCCGGAAGCGTTCGACGGAAGTCCGAATGTCGTCGATCGCGGCCGCGACTTCGGCAGCGCTGTGCAGCGAGAGGCGGACGGCGCCCGCCTCGGTTTTGTGCGGCAGATCGGCGTGGACAAGCTTTACCGCCACCGGAAAGCCGATCTTTGCCGCGACAGCGGGCGCGTCGGCGCCACTCGTCCGTTGCCCGCGCGGGATTTCGATGCCAGCCGCCGCCAGAATCTGTTTGCCCGCAAACTCGTCCAGCAACGAGGCCGATGCGATGTCGACCGGCGTAACCGGCGGCAAACGCAGCGTTCGGGCCGTCGATTTGTCCTGCTGGCGCGCGCGCAGCCGGCCGAACTGAATAGCACCCGCGATGGCGGTGACGGCGGTATCGACACCCTGCAACGGTGCGACGTGGCCCTCCAGAAGCACACGCCGCGCCGTCTCCGGCAGGTTCTCCGCAATCGAGCTGACCACGAAGGCGGGAATGCCGGCACGGTTCGTCGCCGCGATGAAGGCCGCGCTGTCGATGAGCGACAACTGGTTGTCGGCCAGGGTTGCCGGATCCCTGCCATCCTGTGAGACCACGAAATCCTGCATGAAGAGGGCGGCGTCGTATCCGTCGCTGAGCAGCGCGCCGAACATGGCTTCGAGTTCTTCCTGCTTCCCCCAGAGCGGCGGCGTGTAATCGAGCGGGTTCGACACCGTCGCGATCGGCGGCAATATTTTGCGCAGCGCCACACCGGCTGCGGCCGAAGGCTGGGGAAAGGTGAGACCATTCCGCTCGCCGAGATCGGCCAGCACGGTTGCATCGCCGCCCGAACAGGTGACCGCGGCGATGCGATTGCCGGCCGGCGCACCCGCCGTATCCAGCAGCTTCAACGTTTCGAGCAGTTCCGTGGGCGTCCGGACGCGGATCACGCCCAGTCGCGTGAACAGCGCATCGAACAGGCTGTCGGTGCCGGACAGTGAGCCGGTATGCGTCGCCGTTATCTTCGCGCCGGTTTCGGAGCTGCCGGCCTTCAGCATGACAATCGGAATGTTTCGCTCGACGGCGCGGGTGGCGGCTTCCGCAAAGGCGTGGATGTCGCGCAGCCCCTCGCAATAGACGCCGATGGCGCTGACGAGCGGATCGTCGATCAGCGTGTCGATAAGATCCTCGATGCCGATCACGGCCTGGTTGCCGCAGCTTACGAGATAGGCGAACGGCACCGATCGCCGGCTCATCGTGAGGTTGGTACAGAACAGTCCGCTCTGAGACACGACCGCGACGCCGCGCTCGACCGGCCCAGCACCATGGCCGAACGGCCAGAGCAGGGTCTTGTTGACGTAATTGAGGATTCCAAGACAGTTCGGGCCAACCAGCGCGAGATCGCCGGCGGCGGCAATCAGGTCGCGTTCGATCGCGGCGCCATCGCTTCCGGTCTCGCGAAAGCCGGCCGTGTAGCACACGGCGCCGCCGGCGCCGATTCGCGCGAGCGAGGCGACCGTTTCAACCGCGGCGTCGAGCGGCATCGCGAGAAACACGGCATCCGGCGCTTCGGGCAGCGCATCGACGCTGGCGAAACAGGGTTGCCCGCCCAACTCGCTGCGGTGCGGATTGACACCCCAGATCGGGCCGGTGAACCCCGCATCGGCACATTGCTGGGCCGCGAGCGCCGCGCTGTTGCCGCCCACGAACGCAACATGCCGTGGCGACAGCAGGCGTTTGAGATTGATGCGTTGCTGCGGCGTCATGCGCCCAGCGGTCTCAACAAAGACCGCGAAATGATGTGGCGCTGGATCTCGGACGTGCCGTCCCAGATTCGATCGAGCCTGGCATCGCGCCACAGCCGTTCAACCGGCAGATCTTCCATCAAACCCATGCCGCCGAAGATCTGGATCGCGTTGTCGGCGACCCGGCCGACCATTTCCGCGGCAAAGAGTTTGGCCATGGCCGCATCTTCGGGCTGCATCGTTCCGGCATCGGCCTTGCGCGCGGCATGCATGACCATGAGATCGGCCGCGCGCAGCTCGGTCGCCATGTCGGCGAGCTTGAATGAGGTGCCCTGGAACTTGCCGATCGCCTGGCCGAACTGCTTGCGCGATGCGGCCCATTCGGTCGCAAGCTCGAGCAGCCGTTCGGCCCGGCCGCAGCAGCCGGCGGCAACCCAGACGCGACCCATCTTGAGCCATCGCTCGGCTAGCTCGAGGCCTTTGCCTTCTTCGCCGAGAATCTGGCTCGCGGGAACGCGAACGTCGTCGAAAGAGAGCTGAAAGGTCGGATAGGCACGCTGCGCGGCACAGCGCGGACCGCGCGTGATCGTGAAGCCGGGCGTGCCGGCATCGATGAGGAAGGCGGTAACGCGCTTGCGCGCACCGCGCGGCGTTTCATCGCTGCCGGTCACGGCGAAGACGATGGCAAAATCGGCAGCGCAGGGGGCGCTGATGAAATGCTTCGATCCGTTGACGATCCAGTCGCCGCCATCGCGCGCGGCGCGGGTTTGCATCGACATGATGTCCGATCCGGCGCCCGGCTCGGTCAGCGCGAAAAACTCTTTTCGCTCGGCGCGAACGCAGGGCCGCAGATACCGTTCGATCTGCTCGCCTTCGCAGGCCATCAGGATTTCGGAGGGGCGATGCACGAAACCGTGCAGGCCGAAACTGGTGCGCCCGAACTCGCGTTCGAGCACGGCGAGGCTGACCGAATCGAGCCCGGCGCCACCGACCGATTCCGGGATGTTGGGCGCATAGAATCCCATTTCGATCGCGCGTTTGACAATCTGACGGCCGAGTTCGGGCGGCACTTCGCCGGCGCGATCGACCGCCGCTTCATGCGGGCGCAACTCCTGTTCGACGAAGGCGCGCAACGAGCTTGCGAGCATTCGCTGTTCCTCGTTCAGGAGCAGATCCATCGTCTCTTGTTTCTCCGCGCACGGCGCGCTCGCGCCGGTCCCCAGAGCGCATCTTCGACTTGCCGATTTTCGATCGTCCCGAAAATTCGGCAGCTTTAGCGTTATTTCGCCAAGGGATCCCGGCCGGCCACCGGCACGGGCGAACCGCTAGGCTGGCGGCGGGGCTCCGCCCGAGGGCTGTGGCGGCTTGTCGAAATCAGGAAAAATTTGGCGAAAAACCGGCGACCCGGTGCGGCCGGTCGGCGATGATCGGGACCGACGGGATCGGCGCAACAGGGTTTAACGAGGAAGGGCTCGGACATGGAAGGCAAGGCAAACGCCGCCGTGAAGGTCGAGCGCCGCGGCCGCGTGCTCGAGATCACGATCGACCGGCCGAAGGTCAATGCGATCGATCGCGCGACGAGCAAACGGCTCGGCGAGGCGATCCGTCAGTTGCACGAAGATCCGGGACTGAGCGTCGGCATCATCACCGGCGCGGGCGACCGCATCTTCTCCGCTGGCTGGGACCTCAAGGCGGTCGATAGCGGCGAACAGCAGCTCGACAATTGGTGGGAAACCGAAACCGATATCTTCGGCGGCTTCGCCGGCGTGGTCGAAAACTGGGTGCTTAACAAACCGGTGATCGCCGCGCTGAACGGAATCACCATCGGCGGCGGTTTTGAAATCGCGATGGCCTGCGATCTGATCATCGCGGCCGAGCATGTCGAATTTTCGCTGCCGGAAATGCCGCTGGGCATCGTTCCCGACGCAGGTGCGTTGCAACGTCTGCCGCGCCGGCTGCCCTACAACATCGCGATGGAACTGCTGCTGCTGGGCCGGCGCATGACAGCGCAGGAAGCGGCCGGGTACGGGCTGGTGAACGCGGTCGTGCCGGCCGACCAGCTCATGATCAAAGCGCGCGAGTGGGCAGACAAGCTTGCCGCCGCCGCACCTTTGGCGCTGCAGACAATCAAGGAAGTGTTGCGTGCGATCGAAGCCGATACGATCGAGGGCGCGTTCCGCCGGATGCGGACCGAGAATCTGCCGGTCTATCGCGCGATGCTGAAATCCGAAGATGCCAAGGAAGGCGTTCGAGCCTTCGTCGAAAAACGCGCGCCGGTGTTCAAGGGTCGCTAGAGCAAGGAACAGAACGATGGCTCGGAAAGACGTAACCGACGTTCGCCGCGTCACCGGCCTCGGTGCCGGGCCGATCGGCGGCGGCTGGGCCGCGCATTTTCTGGCGCGCGGCTACGATGTAACGGTTTACATGCACGATGCCGGCGAGGAAGCGGCGCTGCGCCGCATCATCGATACCGCCTGGATATGCCTGGAGCAGATCGGCCTCGCACCCGGTGCGACGCGCGATCGCCTGACCTGCACCACGGATCTGGCCGATTCCGTCGCGAACGCCGATTTCGTCCAGGAATCGGTGCCGGAAGTTCTCACGGTCAAACAGGCCGTCTACGAACAGCTCGGTCGTCTCGTGCCGGCGGATGTCATCATCGCATCGAGCACGTCGGGCCTGTCGATGAGCGACATCCAGGCGCGCTGTTCGACGCCGGAGCGCACCGTTGTCGCACATCCATTCAATCCGCCTTATCTGCTGCCGCTGGTCGAGATGGTCGGCGGCAAGAAAACCGATCCGGCGGCACTCGCCTGGGCTGCGGATTTCTATCGCCATGCCGGCAAGGCGCCGCTGGTGATGACCCGCGAGGTGCCGGGCTTCGTCGCGACGCGGCTGCAGGAAGCGGTCTGGCGCGAGGCTCTGCATATGATCACGAATGGCGAGGCGACGCCGGAGCAGATCGATATTGCGATGGTGAACGGGCCGGGGCCGCGCTGGGCCTTCGCGGGCCCCTGCATGACGTACCATATCGGCGGCGGCGAAGGCGGGATGGAATATTGCCTGGATGTGTTCGGCCCGGCGCTGAAACTGCCCTGGACCCGGCTGGTCGCGCCCGAGCTGACGCCCGAGCTGCGCAAGACGTTGATCGACAGCAGCGACGAGATGGCGGAAGGGCGGTCGTTCAGCAATCTCACGGAAGAGCGCGATCGAGGCCTCGTTGCAATCGCACAAGCCTGGCAGAAGATCGGGAAGTTCGTCTAAGGCCGCATCAGCGTTTTCGCGCGGGCTTCAGTTCCGGCAGCGAGGGCGACAGGCCGAGCCAGATCGGATTGGGGTCGTCATGCGGCCAGGCGTTGCGATACTCGCGCGGCAACTTGCCGAACTGATCCGAAAACGATTTGGCGAAATGCGACAGGCTGCCATAGCCACAGGCGAGGGCGATCTCGCGCACCGACAGCGACGTGTTCGTCAGCATCGCGCGGGCATGCTGCAACCGTAGCATCCGGTAATAGGCGACGGCAGACCGCCCGACATGGGTGACGAACAGCCGTTCGAGCTTGCGCTGCGATACGCCCGTTTTCGCGGCGACCGCCGGGATCGACAGCGGTTCCTCGACATGCGTCTCCATCAGCCCGATCGCCATGCGCAGGATCGGGTGAACAATCTCATGCTGTCCCCCGCGCGAACTGCGCTGCGATTCCTGATCGCCGCGGATCGGAAAATGCAGGATATGGTCGGCGACTTCATGCGCGAGGCGTGCATCGTACCGGCTGCCGATATCCGCCAGCATCGCATCGACCCCCGCGACGCCGCCGGCAATGGTGAGACGATTACCGTCGTTCACGAACAGCCGGTCTTCGGGGCGGGTATCCGGATAGGCTTCGAGAAACGCGCGCAAGCAGTACCAGAGAACGGCGATGCGCCGATTCTTGATCAGACCCGCCCGCGCGAGGATGTAGGCACCGATATCCATCGCACCGAGACGGATGCCGCGACGGTCCTGACGGCGCAGCCAGGCGAACAGATTCGGATTGTCGTAATGCTCGGAATCCCAACTGCCGCAGACGAGAATCGTTGCATCGGCCGGCGCGCGCTCGGGCAGCGGCAGTGCGGCCTGCACCATGCCGTTGCTGGCCACCACCGGGCCGCCGCCGGGTGCGACGAAGCTCCAGGCGTAAAGCTTTCGTCCGGTCAGATAGTTGGCGACCCGCAGCGGCTCGATCGTCGTGGTCAGCGCCATCATGTTGAAGCGCGGTATCAGCACGAAAACGAGGCTCGACGGTTCGCCGCTCTCTTCGTCTGTGCTCACCGTTTCGGTATCTCCGAGAATGGCGGCCGGCCTGCCGCCGAAGGCGGTCTGCGGCCGGCCGATCGAACTTGGCGAATGTACATCATTTCATACGAAAATCCGCTAATAGGTTCCCGAGAACTTGCCACCATGACACCCTGCCATCGACTGCGGCCGTTCCGGCCGCGTGCGGCCGAGCGAATGTCGGGAGACCTGCCATGAACAGAGACGTCATCATTTCCTGCGCCGTGACGGGTGCTGGCGACACGGTCGGCAAGAGCAACAAGGTTCCGGTGACGCCCGAACAGATTGCCGCCTCGGCGATCGAAGCGGCGAAGGCCGGTGCAGCCATCACCCATATCCACGTGCGCAATCCCGAAACCGGCAAAGGCTCGCGCGACGTCGCATTGTTCCGCGAAGCGGTCCGGCTGGTGCGCGCCAGCGGCACCGACGTCATCATCAATCTGACGGCGGGCATGGGCGGAGACTGGGTGCCGAGCGACAACGATCCGAGCGTCGCCGGCCCGAACAGCGACATGGTCGGACCCGAAGAGCGGCTCGCGCATGTGATCGAGCTGCGGCCGGACATCTGCAGTCTCGATTGCGGCTCGATGAATTTTGGTGACGGCAAGGAAATCTATCTCAGCCCCGCCGCCTATCTTCGGACGATGGCGAAGATCATTCGCGAATGCGGCGTCAAGCCCGAGATGGAAGTGTTCGAACTCGGCCATGTCCGGTTCGCGCGCCAGATGTGCGACGAAGGGCTGATCGATACGCCGCCCTTGTTTCAGATCTGCCTCGGCATTCCGTGGGGCGCCGGCGCCGATACCGAAACGATGCTGACGATGCGCAACGCGCTGCCGTCAGGGGCCAACTGGGCCGGCTTCGGCATTTCGCGCATGCAGATGCCGATGGTCGCGCAGGCGGTCATCCTGGGCGGCAATGTTCGCGTCGGCCTCGAAGACAACATCTATCTCGATCGCGGCGTGCTCGCGAGCAACGGCGATCTTGTGGCCCGTGCGGCTGAAATCATCCAGCGCATGGGCGCGCGCGTCGTCGGTCCGGATGAAGCGCGCAAGACGCTTGGCCTCAGGACGCATTAACGTTGATGCGCGCGCGGCGCTGAAAGCCCGCAGCAAAACGGATCGCGGTCGCGCGGCTCGTTGAGTTTTACGGGAGAAAAAGAAAGCGGCGGCGCGGCTCGATCGCACCGCCGCCTTTCGTCGAGAAATTGCTCAGTAGTTCGGATCGGGCTCGCCCGCGTAGCCGGTCTCGTACAGTTCGCGCAGCAGGCTGCAATCGAGCGCCCGCGTTGCGGGCACGATCGCCTGGTTGAGGCCGACCGTCTTCCAGACCTCGTTGGTCAGCGAGAAGGTGCGCCAGATCTGGCCGTTCGCCTGGCCATGTGGCGGCTCGCCCGGTGCGACGCCGCAGAACTGCGCCGCCTCCATGAAGTCATACATGCGCAGTGCCGCATCCAGTGACGTGCCGTCGGTGCCGAGCACCCAGTCGACGTCCGCGACGGGATAACCCAGAACCTCGGCAATGATCGCATTGCCCTCCGCGACATTGGCGCGCCACCAGGTGATGCCGTCGTAATAGGCGCGCATCGCCTGGATCGCGACGTCGCGGCGATTGTGGATGAAATCCGCGTTCATGAAGATCGAGTCGGAGAGCAGCGCCGTCTCCAGCCAGTAGTCCTGCTTGGCATTCGAGATCGACTTGCTGCCTTCGAGATTCTCGACGATCTGGCTCGCCCAGGGATCCCAGGTGTATCCCGCCGCGACGTCGCCGGAGATCATGGCGGCAGCGACTTCCTCGGGCGTGAGATTGACCCAGTTGACCTCGTCGGCCTCGACGCCGCCTCCCTTGAGCCACAGCACCATCATGAGCTGCGCGATATAGCCTTCGAGCGCGCCGACGGTCTTGCCACGCAGATCGGCCGGGCTTTCGATGCCGGGGCCGGCCAGAATCTGCGACGAGCCGTAATCGAGGCTGGCGAACGAGACCAGCCGGATCGGCATCTTCTGTTCGGCGATGATGGGTGCGTAGTCGATGGTATTCATCAGCAGGTCGGCCTGGCCGGCCGCGAGCAGGCCGTGCGCTTGAATCGGGTCGTCCATGTAGATGATGTCGAGATCGAGATCGGGGGCGAGATTCTTTTCCTTGATCACGCTCCAGATCGCATAAGGTGGCCAGCTGACGCCGATCATCACAGTCAGCTTTTCGGCGGCCAGTGCCGCCTGGGCATTGAGCATGATCCCGCATGACAGGATCAATCCGGCCGCCAATGCCTGTAGCCGTTTCGAACGCAAATGTTTCAGCATGGTTGTTTCCTCCCGTTACTTGTCGTCAGAACAAAGCCGCCCAGGGCAAAAGATGCGACCGGATCGCCGCTATGATGCGGCGTTGCCGATCGCGTTGCGGACGAGCGACTGGAAATAGATGGCGCCACGCTCGCGGGCGGGGCTGAGCCGTCCGTTCTGGTAGACGCCGCCGTCGAGGTTTCGCTGCACTTCCTCGCAGATCCCAATGTCTTCCTGCATCGTGATCTTCCAGTCCCGCGCGATTTTCTCGGCGAGCTGCGGGTCGTTCTTCGGCGTCCAGAACATGTGCCTGAGGCGCGTCTGCCGGACGCCCGCTGGAATCACCTGCTCGCAGTTGAACTCAAGCTCGGAGAAATGCACGAGCAGGCCCGGATATTTCAAAATCCAGTAGCCCTTGAACTTGCGCTCGAGATCCCATGCCTGATACTCGACTGGAAAGCCGACGAACTTGCCGTTCTCGTGAATGTTGACGTCGTATGCGTTCGGCCCGACCGCCTGCAGCAACCAGGTGTGAACGAAGGCGAGGTGATAACCCTCGACGCCGTTCTCGCCATAAAGTTTCCAGTTGGTATTGCCCTCGATCTCGATCGTCTTCGCGTAGTCGAGCGTCGCGGTTGACGGATAATCGCACGCGATATCGACGATATCGCCGAGCCATGCGATGAGGCTTTCGGTCTCCGGCGAAAGCGTGACGAAGACGAGGCCGTTCCAGGTTTCGACCCGCACCGGGAAAAGACCATGCGCGGCCGGATCGAAATCGCCGCCGGCGGAAAAACCCGGCGCGAGTTGCAGTGTGCCGTCGAGATTGTACTTCCAGCCGTGATAGCGGCAGCGCAGGCCGCTCGCCGGTTTGCAGGCGCCAGTCCCGTCGGCGAGCAATCGGCCGGCGCGGTGGCGACACACATTGAAAAAGCCGGAGAGCGCTCCGTCGCCCTTCCGGACGACGAGCACCGAGAGGCCCCAGACATCGGCAACGACATAGTCGCCTGCGGCGGCGAACTGATCGCTGCGCGCAAACAGGAACCAGTTGCGGTGAAAGATGCGGTCCTGCTCGAGCGCGTAGACATCGTCGCTCGTGTACCAGGACGCGGGCAGCGTCGGCGGATAATGGCCGCGCTCGTCGGGCAATGCGGAGGTGGCAGCCGCCATGGACGCACCGTGGTTTGTCACCGCAACCTCATCTCGTGTCGATCCATCGATTCGATAATCGCAATAAAAGATATTAAAACATCATATTTTAGGAATTATCAAGATGATTATATAAGGATATTGTAATTTATACACAAATTAAGTAACTTATTCGAATCTCCGCCTGAAATGGCGGGTATCGTGACCGGTGGCCTGGCCGGCGTGCGGCGGACAGCGCGGCCATGCGAGAATGCGGAATCGTCGGTCGGCCCCGTGTTAGCCAGTCCTTGTTGGGAGGATGAGATGCCGGATTCAAAGCTGAAGCTGTCAGTGGCCTCGGTTTCGCCGGCCTCCTCGCAGGGCGAGCGCTACGCCCTCGACGATGTCGACCGCACCATTCTCCGGCTCCTGCAGGACGACGGGCGCCGGCAATATGGGTCGATCGCACGCGAACTCGGCGTGTCGGACGGCACCGTCCGCAATCGCATCATGCAGATGCTCGACGCCGGCGTGTTCCGCATCTTCGCGGTCGCCGATCCGGTCAAGCTCGGCTATGAAGGCTATGCGATGCTGTTGATCCGACTCGCGGCGGGCGCCGATCCTGACGAAGTGGGCGCGCATTTCCAGAACCTCTCCAACGTCACCTTTGTGACATCGACCGCCGGGCAATATTCGCTACTGGTCGAGGTCGTCGTCGAATCGCCGCAGGCACTGCATGATTTTCTTCGCCTCGAATGCCATAGCCGCAAGGATATCGCACAGGTGGAACCGCTGATCGGATTGAAGATGTACAAGAACGCTGTGCAATGGAGCATTCCGGCGGCCGCATCCACGGGTCGCGCATAGATGCCCGTCCTCGAAGTCTTTCAATCGCTCTGGGCGATGGAGCGGCGGCGCCCCGATGGCAAGGAATGGTCGCTCGACGAGAAAGTCGAGATGATCGCCGAGGCCGGCTATGACGGGATCGATATCGTTCACGGCGATCCAAACGGAAAGGGGATCGAGAAACTGCTCGCACGTTTCGGGCTGGCAGCGACCATCACCGCCTTTCCCAAGACGATCGCCGATCTGAAACCCGCGATCGCGCAGGCGAAGGATTTCGGCGTTCGGCATCTGAACATCATCGGCCAGGTCTTCCCCTTTACCGTCGCCGAGGGCGCGCGCTTCGTGAATGGCTGGCTCAATCTTTGCGAGCGCGCCGATATGCCGGTCATGATCGAGACCCATCGCGACTGTCTCACCACCGACATGCTCTATACGTTGCAGTTGATGGAGGCGGTGCCGCGCATGCGGCTCTGCGCCGATCTCTCGCATTTCGTGGTCGGGCGGGAATTCTCCTGGCCAATCAGCGACACCGTGCATAACCAGATCCAGAGCGTGCTCGATCGCGCCGATGCTTTTCAGGGGCGGGTCGCCTCGCGCGAACAAATTCAGATCCAGATTTCTTTCCCGCATCACCGCGACTGGTTCGAGCTGTTCCAGCTCTGGTGGCGGCGCGGTTTCATCTCCTGGCGCGGCCGCGCCGACCCGACCGACCGGCTGAATTTACTCTGCGAGCTAGGCCCCAAGGAATATGCGATCACCGGCGCGGACGGGTACGAGCTCTCCGATCGCTGGCAGGAGGCGCTGGCGATCAAGGAGAGCGTGCGCGCCATATGGTCGGAGCTCGATGCGGAATTGGACGGCGCGCGGGCGGCGCGGCCCTAGTATTTCGGCATTGAACCGGGGCGCTCGCATCAATCGGTCGGCGCGCGCCCTTCCTCGCTGAAGAACTCGCGCGCGAACGCCAGAAAGGCGAGCGCCGCCGGTCGCAACCGATGATCCGCGAGATGCACGCCGGCAACCCGCGCGGGCTGCAGCGAATCGCTGAGTGCGACCGCCTTCGTCCGCTTGCCGTCATAGGTGGTCGAGGTGCGCGATGGATGATTGAGCACCGAATAGCCCAGCCCGTTGCCGACGAAGCTGCGCACGGCTTCAACCGAGGCGGTGCGATAGCGCACGTTCGGGGTCAGCCGCAGCGCACCGAAGATCGCCGAAAAATAATCGCGGCTGATCGGCAGATCGAGCAGCACGCAAGGCTCGGCATGGATGTCGCGCAACGAGATCGCCGTCCGTCGTGCGAGCCGATGGCCGGCCGGCAGCAGCGCATAAGGCGGCAACGTGAGCAGCGGTTCGACCGCGAAGCGCCGCGGCAGCATCAGATCGTAGGTAAGCGCCACCTCGATCTCGCCGTCGAGCATGCCGCTCTGCAAGGTCGCCTGATCGCCCTCGCGGAACGCCAGCTCGATCTCGGGATGGCGCGATGTGAAACCGCTGATGATCCCGCCCAGATAGCGCGGCAGCAGATAAGTGAGGCAGCCGATCGACAGCGTACCGCGCAACGCCTCGCCGACGCCGGCGAGATTGGCCGAGAAATCGTTCGCCTGCGACAGCAGCTTGCGCACCTCGCGCAAAACCTCCGTGCCGGCGGGCGTGAGCGCGACGCCGCGCGCATGCTGGCGCACGAAAAGCTGGACGCCGAGCGAGCGCTCGAGCT
>JBBDWW010000333.1:0-18126 GCA_040902645.1 Dongiaceae bacterium
CGGCCGCATCCGCAGACGTCGCATAGGCCAGCACCATCGGCCCGCATTCGCGAATGTCGGCGGGCGGAAAGCCCGGCAGGAAGGAGAGACTGACGATTGCATTACCGACTGATTCCTGCGCCCCGAGTTGCCGAAAAATGCCAGCGGCCGGTTCGGTCAGCGTGCATTGCCAGTTGAGCGGAATGAGAAACGGCAGCTTGCGTTTGGCCGCGTGCAGCGCGCCACCGCCCAGCGCATGTGCGAGAATGCCCATCGCACGCGCGCCGGTCTCCGCCATGTCGACATGCGGATAGGTGCGATAACCGACCAGCGCGGTCGCGTGCTCGACCATCGCATCGGTCACGTTGGCATGGAAATCCAGCGATACGACGATCGGCAGCTTGTCGCCGACCTTGCGGCGCAGGCGGCGCAACAATTCGCCCTCGCCGTCTTCGAGATGCGTCGTCACCATGGCGCCATGCAGATCGAGAAAGATGGCGTCGATCACCCCCGCCTCGGCCAACCGGTCGAGAATCTCCGCAACGACCGTTTCATATGCGGCTTCCTCGACCGCGGCGGAGGGCGATGCCGCACACCAGAGCAGCGGCACGATGCTGTGCCCCGCCGCCTCGGCCGCCTCGATGAAGCCGGCGACCGGCAGGTTGGCGCCGCGCACTGTATCGAACAGCGCATCGCCGCGGGTTAGCCCCGGCCAGGCATCGGCCACCACAAAATCCTCATAGCGCGCCCGCGTCGGCGCAAACGTGTTGGTCTCGTGGTGAAAACCGGCGACCGCGATGCGTACCATGCGGGCCCGCTTTAATCAGATCTCGGAATACATGTGCGTTTCGGCCCGTCCGCCAGGATGGCAGACCGCGCCCTTCTCCGCATCGCCCACCGTTTGCGCGTAACGCCAGATCGCACCGGACTGATAATCGTGCCGGCGCGGCTTCCACGCCTTGCGGCGCGTTTCGAGTTCATGCTCGCTGACGTCAGTGTCGATCGTGCCCTTGGCGGCATCGATGCGGATCGTATCGCCATCCTTCAGCAGCGCGATCGGTCCGCCGACCGCCGCCTCGGGCCCGACATGGCCGATACAGAAGCCGCGCGTCGCGCCGGAGAACCGGCCGTCGGTGATGAGCGCGACCTTGTCGCCCATGCCCTGACCGTAGATGGTCGCCGTGGTCGCCAGCATCTCGCGCATGCCGGGTCCGCCGCGCGGGCCTTCATAGCGGATCACCAGCACATCGCCTTCCTTGTAATCGCCGCGCTTGACCGCCTCGAAGCAATCCTCTTCGCAGTCGAAACAGCGCGCCTTCCCGATGAAGTCCAGTTTCTTCATGCCGGCAATCTTCACGATTGCACCTTGCGGGGCGAGATTGCCCTTGAGGCCGACCACGCCGCCGGTGGTCGAAAGCGGCTTCGAGGTCGTGCGCACGACATCCTGATCGGTCGGGAATTTCACCGTCTTCAGGTTCTCGGCAAGGGTCTTGCCGGTGACCGTGATGCAGTCGCCGTGCAGATAGCCGCCTTCATGCAGCGCCTTCAGGATGATCTGCACGCCGCCGACTTCGTAGAGATCCTTCGCGACATAGCGTCCGCTCGGCTTCAGGTCGGCGATGTAGGGCGTCTTGCGGAAGATCTCGCAGACATCGTTCAGATCGAATTCGATACCGGCCTCATGCGCGATCGCCGGAAGATGGAGGCCGGCATTGGTCGATCCGCCTGACGCTGCAACCACCATCGCCGCGTTCTCGAGCGCTTCGCGCGTCACGATATCGCGCGGCTTGAGACCGTCCTTGATGAGGCGCATGACCGCCTCGCCCGAGGCCTCACAGAACGCGTCGCGCGATTCGTACGGCGCCGGTGCGCCGGCCGAACCCGGTAATGCGATGCCGAGCGCTTCGGACACGCAGGCCATCGTATTCGCCGTGAACTGGCCACCGCAGGAACCGCCCGAGGGACATGCGACGCATTCGATCGCATGGAGATCCTCGTCGCTCATCTTGCCGGCCGAATGCGCACCGACCGCCTCGAACACGTCCTGCACCGTGATGTCCTTGCCGCGGAAGCGGCCGGGCAGGATCGAACCGCCATAGATGAAGACGGACGGGACGTTGAGCCGGATCATCGCCATCATGACGCCGGGCAGCGACTTGTCGCAGCCGGCAAGACCCACGACCGCGTCATAGCAATGCCCGCGCACCGTCAGCTCGATCGAATCGGCGATGATCTCGCGGCTGACCAGCGACGATTTCATGCCGGCATGGCCCATCGCGATACCGTCGGTTACGGTGATCGTCGCGAACTCGCGCGGCGTGCCGCCCGCCGCTTTGACGCCCTTCTTCACCGCCTGGGCCTGACGCATCAACGTGATGTTGCAGGGCGCCGCTTCGTTCCAGGTCGAGACCACGCCGACAAAAGGCGCTGCGATCTCGGCCTCGGTCATGCCCATCGCATAGTAGTAAGAGCGGTGCGGTGCGCTAGCCGGCCCCACCGACACATGGCGGCTGGGCAGGCGCGATTTGTCGAAGCTTGTCCCGTTCATTGCAATGGATCCCCGTTCCCGATGGAAATTTCCGCGTGAGCATATCCGGCCGGGGCCGCGCCCTCCAGCCCCGGCGATGCCACCACCTGCACGGCATGCTGGGCGATCAGGAAGGTCGGCGGTGGCGTTTCATCCGTCACAATCATGGTGAAGGTGACGCTTTCGCCTGGTGCTACGATCCCGTCGATGAAACTCAGTGCATCGTAGGGTTCGTCGACCGAGGCGACGCTGGCGAACATGTTGGAGCGTTCCGGCGGATGGGCGCTCGCCTGGCCGAAGGACAAACCATCCTCGTACGGGCTGCTGGCCGCGAGATGCTCGCGCAGCTCGATCTCGTAGCGCAGCCAGTCCTGCCCCGTGCCATTGGTCACGATCTTGTGCAGGGCAAAACCGGTCGCGTGCCGGGTCGCAACCCGGTTGCCGTAACCGCCGTTGAGGCCGCGGACCACCAGGACCGCCCCGCCATCGCCGGTCACTTCCTCTACGAGAACGAACGGATCGTCAAGCGTCCCGCTGCCGCTTAATGCCAGAATTTGAAACCCGCCCAACTCGTCGCTGAAGGTGATGCCTTCGCTGGTCATCGGCTCCGCCACTGCCGTTGCCGATGTCGCCGCGAGTGCAACGCCGATCGCCAATCGGGCCAGCGGATTTCGCATGTCAGAGCGTCGCCAGCCGCTCCAGCGCGGCGCCAAGCCTGGTGCGAACCGCCTGCCCGTCGGCCAGCCGTTCGCGCTGCTCGTCGACGACCTCGGCCGGCGCCTTGTCCACGAATGCCCGGTTGCCGAGTTTCTTCTCGATCTTGCCGATTTCGGCGTCGATCTTCTCGATCTCGCGGGTGAGTCGCGCGCGCTCCTGCGCGAGATCGACGATCCCCGCCATCGGCAGCACGATTGTTGCCTCGTCCAGCACGATCTGAACCGCGCCCTTGCTGTCCGCTCCATCGTCCGCCTCGATCGAACCGAGGCGCGCAAGCCGCAGAATGATGTCGCGGTGCGTGGCGAGCCGTTCGCGGGTGCCGGCTGCGGCGCCGCGCAACCGCGCATCGAGTTTCGCCGCTGGCGGCACGTTCATCTCCGAACGCAGGGTGCGGATCGCGGTCACGAGCTGGATCACCCAGTCTATCTCGGCTTCCGATTCCGCAAAGGCGAAGCCCGCAGCGTAATCTGGCCAGGGCGCCACGATCAGCAGCCCTTTCCCGCCGATCGCCCGCCACAGCTCTTCGGAGATGAACGGCATGATGGGATGCAGCAGATGCAGGATTTCGCCCAGCATCCAGGCCGCATTTGCACGAGCCGCGGCCGCGGCCTTCGCATCGTTGCCGATGAGTACCGGCTTGATGAGTTCCAGATACCAGTCGCAATACTCATGCCAGGTGAAGTGATAGATCGCATGCGCCGCATCGTTGAACCGGTACGCGGCGATCGCGGTTTCGATCTCCGATTTCGTGCGCGACAGACGACCGAGAATCCACTGGTCGACCGGCAGTTCGGCGACGCGCGGATTGAAGGCCGGATCGAGCGCGCACTGATTTATTTCTAGGAACCGAGCCGCATTCCAGAGCTTGGTCGCGAAATTGCGATATCCCTCGACCCGTGCCTCGGAGAGCTTCACGTCGCGACCCGGCGCTGCCATCGCCGCCAGCGTGAAACGCAACGCATCCGCGCCAAACCGGCCGATCAGCTCGAGCGGATCGATGATATTGCCCTTCGACTTCGACATCTTCTGGCCGCGCTCGTCGCGCACCAGCGCATGGATATAGACCGTGCGAAACGGCACATCGCCCATGAACTCGAGCCCGAACATCATCATCCTGGCAACCCAGAAGAAGATGATGTCGAAGCCGGTCACCAGCACGTCGGTCGGATAATAGCGTTTCAGTTCGGGCGTCTCGTCCGGCCAGCCCAACGTCGAGAAAGGCCAGAGCGCCGACGAGAACCAGGTATCGAGGACATCGAGGTCCTGGGTGAGTGGCACCTCCTTGCCGAAATGCGCCCGCGCCTGTGCTGCGGCCGCTTCGGCCGACATCGCGACAAAGATCGGCCCCGCCGCACCCTCCGGCCCGTACCAGGCGGGAATCTGATGACCCCACCAGAGCTGGCGCGACACGCACCAGGGCTGGATATTGCGCATCCACTCGAAATAAACCTTGGTCCATTGCTCGGGCACGAAACGCGTGCGGCCATCTTCGACCGCGGCGATCGCATTTTTCGCCAAGGTCGGCGCATCGGCAAACCACTGATCCGTCAGCCACGGTTCGATCACCACGCCGGAGCGATCGCCATAGGGCAACGTCATCGCGTGATCTTCCACCGTCACGAGATAACCGCCGGCTTCCAGATCGGCGACAATCCGCTCGCGGGCCACGAAGCGGTCGAGGCCGCGATAAGGCTCCGGCACCGCGTCGTTCACGCGTGCGTCGGCGTCGAAAATATTGATCCGCTCGAGATTGTGGCGACGGCCGACCTCGAAATCGTTGAAGTCGTGGGCCGGCGTTATCTTCACGGCGCCGCTGCCGGTTTCCGGATCGGCATATTCGTCGGTAATGATCGGAATGCGGCGCCCGACCAGTGGCAGGATCGCGTATTTGCCCACAAGGTCGCGATAGCGCTCGTCGTCGGGATGCACGGCAACGCCGCTATCGCCGAGCATCGTCTCGGGCCGGGTGGTGGCGACCGTGATAAAACGCCCCTCTTCGCCCTCGATCGGATAACGGATATGCCAGATCGTGCCCTTCACCTCGCGCTGCTCGACTTCGAGGTCGGAGATCGCGGTATGCAGCTTCGGATCCCAGTTCACGAGCCGCTTGTCGCGATAGATGAGGCCCTTGCCGTGGAGATCGACAAACACCTTGCGGACCGCGTGGCTCGGCCCCTCGTCCATTGTGAAACGCTCGCGCTCCCAATCCGCCGACGCGCCCAGTTTGCGCAGCTGGTTCAGGATCATCCCGCCGGATTCGGCCTTCCACACCCAGACTTTGGCGATGAAATCGTCGCGCCCGATCGTCGATTTGTTGTCGCCCGCGACGCCGGCACGCCGCAGCACGATCCCACGTTCTGCAAGCTGGCGCTCGACCACCATCTGGGTCGCGATGCCGGCATGGTCGGTACCGGGCTGCCACAACGCATCGCGGCCGAGCATCCGGTGATAGCGGATCAACAGATCCTGCAGCGTGAAGGTGAGTGCGTGGCCGATATGCAAGCTGCCCGTCACGTTGGGCGGCGGCATGGTGATCGTATAAGGCGGCTTCGCCGAATCCGGATTCGCGCGGAAGGCGTCCGCCGCAATCCAATTCCGGTATTGACGGTCTTCGACCTCGGCGGGCTGGAAGGTCTTGTCCAGCATCGTCGCTGCTACTCCAAGTGTGACTAAGGGAAACGGTCGGACGCTTGAGCGAGGTTCTTAGCTGCCGCCCGACTGGCGGACAAGCCTCTCGATTTCACGCGCGACGACCCGCTCGACAAGGTCCGGCAAATTGCGATCGAACCAGTCGCGGAGCATCGGATCGAGTCGCTCCCGCAGGATCGGGTCGAGCCGTTCACGCAGGACCGGCTCCAGCCTTTCACGCAGCGCCGGCGCCAGCCGCTCCTCGAGCAGCGGCTCGACACGCCGTTGCAACGCGGCATCCAGCCGCTCGCGCAACGCCGGATCGAGCCGATCGTCGAGCAGCGGGCCGATGCGGTCATGCAGATTCATATCCAGCCGTTCGCGCAGCGCAGCATCGAGCCGTTCGCCCAGCAGCGCATCGATACGTTCGCGAAGCAAGGGCGCCAGTCGCGCGTCCAGCGCGGGATCGATGCGCTGGCGGATCATCGTTTCGATCTGCTCGTCGCTGATATCAAGCGGTGCCGGTTCGTGATGGCGTTCCGTCGCCTCGCGCAGGCGGCTGAATGCACTCGCCGTCGCTGCTTCGGCGCGTGAGGAAACCAGCGATGCATCGCCGACGGGCGCCGGCGCGGTGGCGAGCCGTTCACCGACTTCCGCCACGGTCAGACGCGGCGGCGGCGCAGGTTCAACCGCGCCCGTTTCCCGATGGGCCGGATCGGGGTCAACCGCATGATGGAGATCCATGACCGATTCGGTGTCGCGAACCTCGTCCGTGAGATCCAGCACCGGATCGCTCGCAAAAAGATTCGCGGGCTTCTCCGATCCGGTCGACGCGCCCGGCACTGTATCGGTGAGATCGAACGGCGTCTCCGCCGGATCGGCACCCGGCACCGCATCCGGCGGTGCCTCGTCATAGCCGCCATAGACCGGTTCGTCGTATCGCGTCACGCGCGGCGCCGACGCTTCGTCGATGATACGCGGATCGGTCGAGAGCGGTTGCGCGCGCAGCGGTGTCAGGCGCTCGGTCGAGGCCGTTGCGGTCGGTTCAGCCTGCCACTCGGCACCGTTGTTCTGACTGTCCTCGGAAATAATGCGCCGAATGGAGGCAAGGATTTCCTCCATCGTCGGTTCCGGTTGTTTCTTTTCCTCGGTCATTCGGTCGGCGATCCCGGGATTGCAGCGCCTTGGCGCTCCGCCCAATGGCGGACATTCCATGATACGGATCGTACCCGGCCATGAATACCCCTGCGGCCGGCTACTCCAGCATGGGCAGTTCGGTACCCCAGATCTTGTCGCGAACCGCCTGATAATGGACGTCCGGATCGTAATATTCGACCGGCAGGCCGATCTGATCGGCGGTCAGGCCGCCGATCGCCCGCAGCACGGCATAGGCCGCGACCAGGAAATTGCGACGCGCCCGAATGAGCGAGACCTGGGCATCGAGCGCTTCCTGCTCGGCATCGAGGATGTCGAGAACGGTACGCGCACCCACCGTCGCCTCTTCGCGCACGCCTTCCAATGCGAGCTGTGTCGCACGCACCTGGGCCTCGAATGAATCGATCGTGGCATCGGCCGTGATATAAGCCTGCCAGGAGCGGATCGCCTCTTGAATCGCGCGACGGCGCGCCGTATCGAGATCGAGCGTCCGCTGCGAGGCTATTTGCTTTGCTTCGCGCACGCGAGAATCCGGAATGCCGCCCTGATAGAACGGCACGGTCAGCTCGGCCAAAATTGCCGCCGACTCCCGATTGATTCCGTTCGAGGTTGCATCGTCATCGGCCGAAACGCGACCGACGATGTTGAAGCGCGGCAACAATTCGCCGAAGACCTCGTCCACGAGCGCCTTGGCGGATGCCACGTCGTAAATCGCCGCGATCACGCCGGGCGTACCTTCCGACAGGGTCACGGTCTCCTGCTCGGAAGATGGCAGTGTTGTCAGTGGTGTCGGATCCTCGAGATCGACGGCGGGCATGCCGATGACTTCCTCGTAGAACGCGAGCGCAGCCTGAAACGCCCCCTCGGCTTCGATCCGTTCCGCTGTCGCCAATGCAAGACGCGACTCGGCCTGCGAGACGTCGGTGCGGGTTACCTCGCCGACTTCAAAACGATCCCGTGTCGCCTGCAGTTGTCGCACCAGCACCTGCTCGTTGTTCTCGCGCAGCGCCAGCTCCGCCTCGTCGCGCACAACATCCATGAAGGCAACAACCGCATCGCCCAGAACGTCCTGTTCGACCCCTGCAAGACGCGCGCGCGCCGCCTGCACGTCGTTTTCGGCGCGCTCCGTGCCGGCCTCGATGCTGCCGCCGCGATAGATCGGCTGTTCCAGCTCGATGGCGACCGCACGCGGCGTCTGCCAGCCTGCAGGACCGACGTTCGAATCGCTCCATTGCTCGCCGGCTTCACCTACAAGAAAAGCCGTCGGCCGGCCTTCGCCGCGCGCCTGTGCTACGCCTTCATCGATGCTGCGCAATTCCGCGCGCGCCGCCAGCAGACGGGGATTGCTCGAGTAAGCGGCCGCCAGCGCCTCTTCGAGTGTCGTCGCCTGCGCCGCGGGCATGCCCGCACACAGCATTGCTGTGGCGAACAGCGCGGCTCGAACCGCATACCGGACCGGCAGAGCCCGGCGGCGCGATTCCTTCAACGCTGCGATCGCTTCACCCATGACCCTACTTTCCTCGATTCGTAGAGTGACCGCAGTCACTCATCCCCTATTTCCGTGACGCATATGCGTCAGAATGCGAATTCCGGACGCTGTTCGAAGCCCGGCAAGATCGGTATCGCCGCATCGAATAGCGTGCGCTCCGATATGACGCCGCCGACCTTGAGAAACAAGGTCGCCTCACCGACCGGACCAGGGCGGCGAACCGCGACCAAGCGCCCGCCTTCGGCCAGCTGGTCGAACAGCGTCGCCGTGACATAATCGACCGCGCCGTCGATCAGTATCGCATCGTACGGCGCCTGTTTCGGATACCCCTCGGCATGGGGCGCCTGAAACACCGCCACGTTATCGGCGCCGAATTCGCGCAGCAGGCTGTTGGCCCGCGCGGCGAGATCGGGATCTTGCTCGATAGCAACCACCGTATCCGCCAGGCGCGAAAGAATGGCGACCGAATAACCGAGATTGCAGCCGATCACCATCGCAACGTCGCCCGCCCTGATTGTCGCCTCCTGCACCAGACGCGCAAAAATCATCGGCTCCATGAGAAAACGGCCGGGCGCGATCTCGATATCGTCGTCGACATAGGCGACGGCACGACGACTGGATGGCACGAATCGCTCGCGCGGCACGCTCTCGAATGCTGCGAGTACCGCTTCGCCGGTGACGCGATTGGTCCGAAGCTGGCAATCGACCATGTTGCGCCTGGCTATCTCGGCGTTCATCACGGTTCCCTTCTGATGCGGCCCCTATGTACAAAGCCGCTTCGCCGATGGCGACCCCTAAATTGGACGCCGATTATCCGCCCGAAGGCGCGGATTTCTTGACCCGATCCGACAGGCCCCGTATATCTCCGCGCCACGCCCCCGGCCCGGTGGCAGAGTGGCCATGCAGGGGACTGCAAATCCCCGTACGTCGGTTCGATTCCGGCCCGGGCCTCCAACGCGCGATCCCCGCCTTTTCCGATCCAATTTTTACGGCTGCCGTCCGCAAGGGCCGGCGGTCATCCCGCGTTGCGGCCCGCGAACCCACCGCCCGTCCCCAAACCGCTATCCAGAAACGAATGACCCCCGAATCCTGCGATCCGGGGGTCAATAGAAGTCGGAAGTTTGGACCCTTGGGGGAGGCCGTACTCCCGGGCTCTCGTCGTAATTATTCGGCGGACGCCTGCATAGCTGTCTCGGGCTCCTGGAGACCGAGTGCTTCAACCAGGCTGCCGCTCGTTGCCAACAGGCGGTAGGCCGCGAACATTTCCGCATAGGTGGCAGTGATCAGACTGTCGCGCGACAGGAACAACTCGTTGTCCGAGTCGAGCAGGTCGAGCAGGCCGCGCTGGCCGATATCGAACTGCTGATTGTAGACATCGCGCGTGCTCTGGTTCGCATCAACCTCACGCTTGAGGATTTCGACGCTCTGCCGGGCCGTCTGGATCGCATTCCATGACACCCGTGCATACTCGGCAACCTGAAGCTCCTTGATCAGGAGCTGGTCGGTCGCTTCGGCAAGTCGATGCTTGAACTCGCGCACCCGAGCCGAATCCGCACCGCCGCGATAGAGATTCCAGCGCATGACGATCAGGGCCGACGCGTTGTAGTTCGTGCGTGTCGAGCCGCCGTCATTGTCGGTCACGTCGCCGGTGAGTTCGAGCCGCAGGTCGGGCCAATAAGCCGCGGTCTGCTGAGCTGCTTCCGCCGCCGCCGTCTCGACGTCTGCACGCGAGAACGCGATGGTCGGGCTGTTCGCCAGCGAGGCGGCAACCGCGTCCTCGAGGCTGGCCGGCAGCATGTCGTACGGAACGACCGGAGCCGAGAGGCTGTCCGGGGCTACGCCGACGACGTTGAGGTAACGATACTCGGCGTCGTTGAGATCGCCGCGGATCTGGGTCATCGCCGATTCCGACGAAGCAAGGCGCGCTTCAGCCTGACGGACGTCGGCGATATTGCCGCCACCGGCCTGCGAACGGAGATTGACATCCCCGAGGGTGCCCTGGTGCACGATCACGTTCTGCTCGGCATTGGTGAGCCGATCGCGATGACGCAGCACTTCGAGATACGCCTCGACGGCATCCAGACCGACGAACTCGGCTGCTTCGCTGACCCGGTACGCCGCCGACTTCACCCGCGCTTCCTGACGCGCGACTTCAGTTATCGGCGAAATGACCGTCGAACAGCAGCTGGCTGATCGTCAGGGTCGCCTGGTTGCGCCAGAGCGTCCGATTGTTGGTCGTCGAATTATCGTTCCAGTCAGCGCCCGACGAGGCCTGAAGGTCGACCGAGGGATAATAGAGCGCCGTGCCCTGGCGAAGTTCTTCTTCGACCGCTTTGCGATCGTTGGATACTACGCCGACGCGCGGGTTGGTCGCGATCGCGAGGCCAACTGCCTCTTCGATCGTACCAGCGCTTGCACTCGAAAACGCACCCGAGGCAAGGAACGTACCTGCGGCGAAGGCAGCCAAAACCATGATATTTTTGCTTGTCATCTCAGGCCCCCAAAACCTGTGATCAGAACCAGTTGGTCGTTCGGCACCGTGTCAAACGCAGGCGGCAACTCTGTCACCGTTGCGAAAAACGCCACATCAACTGCAACCCTTGGCGCATTGCGCCGAATCGGCGGCTCGCCCCGTGACGTCGGCGATTAAGAATTTCTAGCACCGGCCCTTGGAATTTGCACGACCATTTTCCCGGTCTAAGCCGCCCGGAGAGCCGTAACGACACCCCTCTGTGGCAATCCCGCCACAGTTACCGCTCCCGAAGGGCAGTGTCCTTGGCACGCAGGATCGGGCGCAAGAGGTATTCTAATACCGTCTTGTGACCAGTCAGAATATCAACCGAGGCCGTCATACCGGGGATAATGGGTAATGGGTTTGCTTCCGTACCAAGGAAGTTCTTGTCGGTCCTCAGGCGAATTCGGAAGAAATGATCGCCGCGTTCGTTCTGAATCGTATCCGCACTGATTTCTTCAACCACCGCGTCGAGACCGCCATACGTGCTAAAATCGTATGCAGTCACTTTTACCACGGCCGGTTGTTGCGGCCGGATGAAGGCAATGTCCGACGGACGAATCTGGGCTTCGACCAGCAGCGTATCCTCGATCGGAACCACTTCCACAAGATCCTCGCCCGGTTGAATGACGCCGCCGATCGTCCTGATGAAGATCGTCTTGATCGTGCCGCGAACCGACGAGCGAACTTCGGTCCGCGTAACACGGTCCTCGTTTGCGGTCAGTGACTCTGTAATCGCCGCGAGTTCGACGCGCTTCTCGCCCAATGCCTGCGATGCCTCGGACTGAAAGGTAATCATCCGCTCTTCGCGACGCGATTGCGCTTCCTCCAATGCCGACTGCACCCGCGGACGCGACAGCCTCACCGCATCGATCTCCGATTGAAGCTCGGCGACTTCGCGCTCGAGCCGCAACAGTTCGACCTGGGAAACAACGCCCTGTGCCGCGAGAGGTTTGGTGATGCCGAGCTCTTGCATCGCAAGCGACATGGAACTCCCAATCGCGCGCTCGCGGCCATTCAACTCGTTCAGCTCCTGCTCGCGCTGCCGAATCTGGTCTTCGAGGATGTTGAGCTGGGTCTGAAGCTGTTGCTGACGAACGCGGAAAAGATCGATCTCTGCCTGCGCAACCTGCGGCGCAGAAAGCAGCAGCTCTTCGGGAAACCTGATGCTCTCGGCTTCGCTGATGCCGGCGATCTCCGCTTCAAGGCGTGCGACCGTGGCCAAGCCGCTCAGATAACGCTGCCGAAGGTCGCGGAAATTGGATTCGGCGAGCGTGTTTTCGATACGCATCATCACTTCGCCCTTTTCCACGATCTGGCCTTCGTGGACGAGGATCTCGGCGACGATGCCACCTTCGAGATTCTGGATGATCTGCACCGTGCTGGAGGGAATGACCCTGCCCTCACCCAACGTTACCTCGTCGAGCACTGCATTGTTCGCCCAGATCACAAAGACGAAAGCGATCATGAAGATGAAGCCGAGCAGGATATGCGCAAGAAGGCGCGTACCCTTGTTGTCGAGATCGGACGGATCGATCCAGTGATCGGCTTTTCCTTCGGCGAAAGACATCGCAGCTCTTCTCCTGTCAGCCTTCAGCAGAACGAACGCGGCCCTTCATCAGGGCATCGAGAACACCGGCTTTTGGTCCGTCGGCGACGACTTTTCCGCCATCCAGAACGATCAGCCGATCAACCAACGAGAGCATCGAATTTCGATGCGTGACAAGAACGAAAGTCTTGCCCGGCAGCGCCTGCCCGAGCCGCGCCTTGAATGCGTTTTCGGTACTGTTATCCATTGAGCTGGTCGGTTCGTCGAACACCAGGACCGGCGGGTTGATCAGCAACGACCGCGCAATCGCGACCGACTGGCGTTGGCCGCCCGACAAATGGCGGCCGAATTCGCCCACCTGCAGATCATAGCCGTGCGGGTGGCCGCGAACGAAGGCGTCGACACCTGCAATGGTAGAAGCCCGCAGCACCGACTGCTCGTCGACATAGGGTGCGCCCAGCGAAATATTCTCTTTCACGCTGCCAAAGAACAGCTGCGTGTCCTGCAGAACGCAGCCGACATTGCGCCGCAGATCCGCGGGATCGAGCTGTCTTATATCGGTGCCGTCGATTAGAACCGCGCCCTGCTCCGGTTCGAACAGCCCGACGATCAGCCGTGCGAGCGTGGTCTTTCCCGAGCCGATCCTGCCGACAATGGCGACGCGCTCGCCCGGTGCGATATGGAAGGAGACGCTTTTGAGCGCCTCGCCTTCCTGGCCGGGATATCGGAACACGACGTCGCGAAACTCGATCGCGCCATCCATATGTGGCCGGCGCAGGAAATCCTTACCGAGCGGACGCTCGACCGGCAACGCCATTAGCTTGTTCAGCCCCTTCAGCGACATCCAGGACTGGTTGAACCGCACCATCATGCCGGCGATCTGCGCCAGCGGCGCCATCGCGCGGCCGGTCAGCATGGTCGTTGCCACCATGGCGCCCATCGTCATCAGCCCTTCGGCGGTGCGGTAGACGCCCCAGATCAGGCACAACAAAGTCGTGAACTGCATCGAGAGATTGACGAAAGTGACCGAAAACTGCGCCCAGAAACGCGCATCGGTGCTCGACGAAGCGAGCGCATCGACATAGCCGTCCCAATCCCGTTGCCGCTGGCCCTCGGCCGACGCCACCTTAATCGTATCGAGACCGGTGATGGATTCGACTAATGCCGCATGCTTCTGCGAAGCCTGACGATAGGATTTCTCCGATGCGCGGCGCATCGGAATCTGCACCAACAGGCTGACACCGATCACAATCGGAATCATGACCAGCGGCACGATCGCGATCGGCCCCGCGATCAGCGAAATGACGAAGATAAACAGGAATAGGAACGGCAGATCGACGATCGCCGCCAGCGATGCCGCCGTGAAGAAATCCCGCAACGGTTCGAATTGCTGAACGCTGTTGGCGAAGGCGCCGGACGATTGCGGCGCGGCATCCATGCGGATGCCCATCACATGCTGAAAGATCCGTGCCGATATCTTGCGGTCGAGTTGCTTGCCGGTGCGGTCCAGAAAGTAACTTCGCAGCATTCGCATGATGAAATCGAAGCCGTAGGCAACGGTAACGCCGATTGCCAGAACCCAGAGCGTATCGAACGCGCGGTTCGGCACCACCCGGTTGTAGACCGACATGACGAAGACCGGCGTCACGACGGCGAAGATATTCAGCAGCAGCGAGGCAACGACGACCTCGAGATAGATCGGCGAGAACTGGCGCACCGTGCCCCAGAACCAGGACTGCGGTTCCGACACCGAAAATTCGCCGGACCGCGCGTCGAGACGAATCTTCGGGCGCGCGAGAATGACGAGGCCGGTATAGCGCTCGCCGAGCACATCGAGCCCGACCCGCTGGCTGCCGTCGAGATTGTCCGGCGTCGCGATTTCCGCCAGATCGCCTTCCTTGCGCAACAGAACGCAGGCCTGCCGATTCTTGAGCAGCAGAACACAGGGCAGGTCGATCCCGTCCATCGTCTTGAGCGATTTCTTGACGGTCGAGGCGGATAAACCGATCCGCTCGGCCGCGCGCTCGAACAGCTCGGGCGTGATGCCCGAGTCCTTGACCGGAAGCCCCGCCGCCAGCGCCGCCGGCGACCGGGGATTGCCGAACAGGCGCGACAGGATGACGAGGCTCATCAGAAGCGGGTCTTGCCGCTCCTGCGGGCCGGAATACTCGACCGGGACTTGCGCCTCGGGCGGAGTCGTTTTCTGAAGAGCGGAATCCATGAATTGTTCCGTTGCCGGGTCCGGGAGCCTGCCCGAAAGCCGGCGGCTACCCCTGAAAATCAAGCCAGTGCAGGTGACTTATAGCCCGAATCGGAAGCTCGGCGATAGCGGCGTGAACAGGTCAAATCGGCCTGTTCCGGCACAATCCGGGCGGCACCGGGCGCCCCGAAGGGCGCCCGGATCCATTCCTCTAGAGCGTACCGACCTGAATGTCGTCGGACGCGGCGTTGCCGAACGAGAAGCCACCGCCACTCCCGATACCCTCGAAGATGATCAGCGTGACGAACGTTCCAATACCCGGCCCGTCGACGTCGACCTCGAGCGAGACCGGCCCGAAGCCCGGCGGGTCGTTGATCTGGACGCGCCCGGCACGGTCCACGGTCGCCACACCGAACGCATCGAAGATCGCATCGAGGTCGATGTAGTCCTGGTTGCCTGTATCGGGCCCAACGCCGTCGAAGGTTTGCCCAAACCCGATGACCGTATTCGGGACCGCTGTCAACGACACCGCATCGAGGCTGAGCGTGTCGTGATCGGCCGGGCCGCCGCTCATGTCGTACGTGTCCTGGCCCTCTCCGTCGTGATACTCGTCGTTACCGCCGCCGCCCTGGTAATACTGGCCGCCGCCGATACCGTCGAAGATCGTGTCGCTGCCGCCCGAGCCCGCGACGCCCTCCATCTCCCTGAACCAGTCGACGCCAAGGCCGTACGGCGTGAGGTTCATGGTCTGCCAGCCGCCAGGGGCCGGGGCCGCGTTCGCGAAGTCGAAAAGGACGCCACTACTGCCATCGAGGCCGTAGAGGTCGAGGCCCGGTCCGCCGACCAGCGTGTCGTCCTGCGTGCCGCCATGCAGCGTATCGCTTCCGCCAGCCCCCGTCGGCGCAAGATCGCCATCCAGCCAGTCAGCGCCCTGCTCGCCGAAGATCAGATCGTCGCCCGAGCCGCCGGCGGCAAAGTCGCCATCGAACCCGGAGAAGATCGTATCGTTGCCCGAGGTCGTGTTTGAAGCGCTATCGCCGTAGATCTGATCGCCGCCGCCGCTGCCGAACAGCAGATCGTCGCCGCTTTCTCCTTCGATCGCGTCGCCTCCCGATTCGCCGTCGATCGTGTCATTGCCGGAGCCGCCGAAGCCTTGATCGAATCCACTTCCGAGATTGATGGAATCGGAGCCCGGACCGCCATCGGCATAGTCGTTGCCATCGTCGGTTGCGATCGTATCGTTCCCGAACACCGCCAGGTTGAGCGGATCGTCACCGAACACCGAATCGTTCCCGCCCGACGTACCGATCAGGTCGCTGCCGCCGCGGCCGAAGACCGTATCGTTGCCAGTGCCGCCGCGCGCATTGAACGCAACTGTTCCCTGACCAGCGGCAAACGGGTTATTGAGGAACGTCGTCTGACTGAAGGCAGCGAAGTTGATGTTGTCGCCGATGATGATGTCGCCGCCATTGCCGCCCGAGATCCAGTCATTGCCGTTGCTCGAGTTCACCAGGCTCACGTCGCCAACCAGCACCATGCCGACCGTATTGGCCGACCCGTTATAGGTGCCCAGCAGAATGTCATGGCCGCTGCCGCCTTCCATGTAATCGCCATTGCCGACGGTGCCGGAAACGTCGATCAGCACGTCGCCGCCGGGCCCGCCGAACAGCCGGTCGTTACCGCTATGGCCGAACAGGAAGTCGTCGCCACCGCCGCCGATCAACGTGTCGTTGCCGGTATTGCCATAGAGGAAGTCATGGCCCAGCAACCCGTCGAGCGAGGTCCCCGTTCCGGTTGTCACTTCGAGGAACTGCTGACCTTCGCCCACCGTCGCCGTCGCCTGGCTGTGGGTGATGGTTTCGCTTGGATCGTTCGGATTGATGTAACCGGCCGCGTTGTTCTGCGTACCCGCGGTGTCGGCGGCATTCGTCGCCGTCGTCCAGTCGGTGCCATTGCTGTTGTCGGTCGTATCGCCCCGCAGGAAGACATCGTTGTTGGTCGCGGTCGAACCCGAGCGCAGGCCGAGCCGCTGCAGAAGCGCCGTCTGGCTGTCGACCTGCCCGTTATACGCCGTCTGGTTCGATAGCAGCGGATAGGGTGTCGCGAGCAGGCCAGCTGCCGCCGCAAACCCGGCGCCGGTAAGACCCGGCGAGGTCCATCCCGACGCACCGCCGGAGAACGAGCCGGTCCCGGCCCCGTTTGCAAGGAACAGGTCGAATGACGTACTGCCGGCGAACACATTGACGCCGACGCGCTGCGATGTGTCGCTGCCGAAGTTCCAGCCGCCGCCGGCGGCAATCGCGCCGCTGGACAGCAGCCCGCCCGCCGAGTTGTAGACGCCGTAGATTGCGTTGGCACCTTGCTCGTAGATCACGAGATATCCGCCCGCCGGGACCGACACGGCCGGCATCGCGATTGTCTTGATGCCGCCGGTCGCACCCAGGATCTCCAAGCTGACGCCCGTCGAAAGCTGTGCCGTGCCCGCTGTGTTCTGCAGTTCGATCCACTTGTCGGTCGCGACACCGCCCGGCGCTGTGACCGATGCGCCAACCGACACCTCGTTCACCTTGAACGTGGCGCTGACGTCGCTGAAGTTGATGACGGTCGTCACCGACCCCGTGCCGATCGAGCCAATCGACGGGCCGGACAGACTGACGCCGTAATCTTCCTCGGCCTCGTTCAGCGTATCGTCGATGGTCGACACGGCAACCGTCTTCTGCGTCGCGCTGCCGCCGGTGAAGGTCAGCACCGTCGTGACAGAGGTGTAGTCCACGCCACCGCCGGTGGCGTTGGTGATGGTGTTGCCGGTCGCGTTGCCGGTGGCGACCGTGATCGTCTGCGTCTGGCCCGGCGCCAGGGTTACGCCCGTGTAGCTGACCGAATAACTGCCTGTTGCGCCTTCGTTGAGCGATGCCGTACCGGTGATGTTCCACTGCAGGCTAGTGGCATCGTTATCGACAATCGTTCCGTTCGCCTGCGATGCCGCCACCGTGCCCGTGCTCTGGCCGGAGATGGTGACGAGATAGTCTTCGGTCGTTTCGACGATCGTATCCTGGATGGTCGACACCGCGATGGTGCGCTGCGTTCCCGTCCCGGAGGTAAACGTCAGGACCGTCGAGACCGCTGTATAGTCCGCGCCTGCGATCGCGTTCGGGAACGTTGACGTATTGTTGTTCCCAGTTGCGACCGTAATCGTCGCAGTCTGACCCGCCGTGAGCGTGGCGCCGGTATACGAGACGCTATAGGTCCGCGTCGTGCCTTCCGTATTCGACGCCGAAGCGGGACTGATCGACCAGGCTCTGTCGTCGTCGAGGATGTTTGTGTTGACCTGGCCCGTACCGACCACACCGACGCTTTGGTTCGAGATGAC
>JBBDWW010000334.1:0-2588 GCA_040902645.1 Dongiaceae bacterium
GAGCCTCGATCGCCGGCCCTCGGGCACACGACAGCGGCTGGCCGCCGCACTCGGCACGCATAAGAGCTTCGTGTCGCAGATCACCAATCCGAACTATCGCATACCGCTGCCGGCGCAGCATGTGCCGACGATCTTCCGCATCTGCCATTTCTCGCCCGAGGAACAGCTCGCGTTCCTGCAGGCCTATCGGCAGGCGCATCCGGGCCAGTCGCTGCCGACGGCCGACGAGATGGACGGCGACACACGCGTGCTGCGCATCGAGGTGCCGGCGCTCGGCGATCCGAAGCGGCAGGCCGAGGTGATCGAAACGATTCAGGAATTTGCCCAGCGCGTGATTGCACTCGCGCGGCGCCGGGACTGACGCGGTCGTGACAGGGCCGAGAGGCTGAGATGAAGAAACTGATCAACAAAGTCGACGACGTGTTGCGCGAGAGCCTGCTCGGATTCGAGGCCGCGCACATCGATCTCGTCACGGTCAATCTGGCGCCGCGCTTCGTTGCCCGGCGGCAGCGCAAGGATCGCGGCAAGCCGGTCCTGATTTCCGGCGGCGGTTCGGGCCACGAGCCGCTCCATGCCGGGTTTGTCGGTCACGGCATGCTCGACGCGGCCTGCCCCGGCGAAGTGTTCACCTCGGCGACACCCGACCAGATGATGGCGACGGCGGCTGCGGTCGATGGCGGCGGCGGCGTGCTGTTCATCGTCAAGAACTATGCCGGCGATCTGATGAATTTCGAGATGGCCGCGGAAATGATCGAAGGCGCCGAGACGGTCATCACCAACGACGATGTCGCGGTCGAGGATTCGACTTACACGCAGGGTCGGCGCGGCGTCGCCGGCACGGTGATCGTCGAAAAGATCGTCGGCGCCGCGTCCGAAGCGGGCGCCGATCTCGCGACCTGCAAGAAACTCGGCGAGCGGGTCAATGCCGCCACCGGCTCGATGGGCGTTGCGTTGACCAGCGGCACGGTGCCGGCGGCCGGCCGCCCGCCGCGCGATATCGGCGATGGCGAGATGGAGATGGGCGTCGGCATTCACGGCGAACCCGGCCGCCGCCGCGTCGCGCTCACCAGTGCGGACGAGATCGCCGCCGAAATGGTAGGCGCAATCGGCGAGGCGATGGCGCTCAAATCCGGCGAGCCCTGTCTGCTGCTGCTGAACGGCATGGGCGGCACGCCGCTGCTCGAGCTCTATCTCATGTTCCATGCCGCGCGACGCGAATGCGAGGCGCGGGGCTTGCGGATCGAGCGCTCGCTGGTCGGCAATTATTGCACCTCGCTCGACATGGCCGGCTGCTCGATCACGCTGACCCGGCTCGACGACGAGCTGGTCCGGCTCTGGGACGCGCCGGTCCATACCGCCGCCTTGCGCTGGGGGCTCTAGGGCAAACGCTCCTCGGCAAGCGGGTCGATCCGGCCCTCGGAAAAAACCCCGCTTTCCCTTATAATCGCCACTTCGCGAAGGGAACGAAGCGGCGGGAGACGACGATGGCCGAGACATTCAAGGTTGCCCTGGTCCAGAACTGCGCCGAGCGCGACATGGCGCCGTCGATCGCCGCGCTCGAGACGCTGATCCGCGCCGCCGCGAAAGATGGTGCGCATCTCATCCAGCTTCCCGAACTCGCGACCATGATCGAGCCGGACAATGCGGCGGTGCTGGCGAAGACCAAACCGGAAGCCGACGATCCCGGCCTCGCGAAATTCCGCGCGCTCGCATCCGAACTCAAACGCTGGATCCATGTCGGGTCGCTGCTGATCCGCGAGAGCGGGCGCGACAAGGTCGTGAACCGCTCCTTTATGCTCGATCCCGACGGCAAAGTGACGGCACGGTACGACAAAATTCATTTGTTCGACGTCGCCATCAAGGACGGGCAATCCTATCGCGAGAGCGCAACCGTCGAGCCGGGCACGCGCGCGGTCATCGCGCATCTGCCCTGGGGCCGCATGGGTCTCACAATCTGTTACGATTTGCGTTTCCCGCATCTCTATCGCGCGCTCGCGCAAGGTGGTGCCGCGATGATCGGCATTCCTGCGGCCTTCACGCACAAGACCGGCGAGGCGCATTGGCATGTGCTGGTGCGGGCCCGCGCGATCGAGACCGGCGCGTTCGTGTTCTCGGCGACGCAATGCGGCACGCACGCGGAAGGCAGACGCACATTCGGTCATTCGCTGATCGTCGATCCCTGGGGCGAGGTGCTCGCCGATGCGGGCGACGACGTCGGAACCGTCAGCGCGAATATCGATCTCGCGAAGGTCGATGCCGTGCGGGCGATGATTCCTTCGCTGCAGCATGATCGTCCGTTCAGCGGGCCGGTCGCCGTCGCAGCGCGGGACGCGGCGGAGTAGGGCGCGCGTCGCCAGGGTCGAGAAATTTTTGTTTTGTCAACGCCCGACATGATCCGGCGATCCACGGTACGACCGGGTTCCGTTGTGCTCGCGCGACCCCATCGATGCCAACATGGCTACCGCTCGTGCAGCGGCTTGGTGGATTGCCGGGTCAAGCCCGGCAATGACGATGCTGGTGTGGTCAGACCATGGCGTTCTCCCGTTCCGTTGCCGCATCGTCGCCGGTCGCTTCGATCGCTGCACGGC
>JBBDWW010000335.1:0-2583 GCA_040902645.1 Dongiaceae bacterium
GGCCGGCGCGATGACGGTCGGCGATGCGCTCGACGGCTGGAAACGCGGACTGGTCGGCCAGTTCACCATCCAGATTCTGCCGGTCGAAACCGCCGCCAATGCGGACCCCGATGCCGAACGGGTTGAGCGCGCAGCCCGGGTCCAGACGGTGATCGATCATCTGAAGACCATCCAAGCAGTCGAAAGCGTGCGTGTGCTCGAAGCTGAAGCGACGCGGGCGCTGGTCGAGCCCTGGCTCGGACCGACCGACGAGGCGCTCGATCTGCCGCTGCCCGACGTGGTCGCCGTGACGGCACGCGAGGACAGTGCGTTGAGCGCAGCCGCGATCGAGGAGAGTCTGGCAACGGCCGGCGTCGCGATCGTGGTCGACGATCATGGCCGCTGGGCGGCCGAACTGGTCCGCTTCGGCCGCAGCCTGCAGCTTCTCGCTTTACTGGTCGTATTGATCGTCGCCGCGGCCGGTGCGCTGGTCGTCTATTTCGTTACTCGCACCGGGCTTGCGGTGCATGCCCGCGTCATCGAGATCGCACATCAGGTCGGTGCACGCGATATTTACATCGCACGCCAGATCCAGCGTCATGCGTTGGGCCTCGGTTTGTTCGGCGGCACGATCGGCGTCGCGCTGGCGGCGCTCACCTGGTGGGGGCTCGGCCTGCTGGTTTCCTTCGCGGCGGTGCCGTTCCTGCCCGCGATGGCGCCGGACTGGACGATGTGGCTGTGGTATGCGCTGCTGATACCGGCAGCAGGATTGCTGGCGATGCTAAGCGCACGACGCACCGTGCTCGCCACGCTACGACGGATGATGTGAGGTCGCGATGCGGCGTGTCAGCCGATTGTTCTGGTTTCTGCTGGTGCTGGTGCTGCTCTGGTTCGGCGGCTTCCTTGCTTTCATCGCCGCTTTACCGGAAGAGGCCGATGCGCCGGACCAGAAGACCGATGCGATCGTGGCGCTGACGGGCGGCGCGCAGCGCGTCGGCGAAGCCATGCGGCTGCTGGCCGAAGGCAGCGGCCAGCGTTTGCTGATAACGGGGGTGCATGACGACGTGCTGCTGCCGGAACTGGCAGCTCAACTGCCCGGCGGCGGCAGCGATCCGGCGACCGCAGCGGCCCTCGAATGCTGCGTCGATCTTGGGTATGTCGCACGCGATACGTCGGGCAATGCGCGCGAGACCGCCGCCTGGATGCGCGAGCATGGCTTTACGTCGCTGCGGCTGGTCACGGCCGACTATCATATGCCGCGCAGCCTGCTTTTGATGCGCTGCGCCATGCCGGAGGTGGAAATCCTCGCCCACCCCGTCTTCCCGCAGAATGCGACCGGACGCGGCTGGTTCGAGAACGCCAACGCATTTGCGATCACGGCTGCGGAGTATGTGAAATATTGGGCGATTCAGCTCTTCGGCTGCGACGCGTTCGACTGAGCCGCGACACATCATCCGCAGATGCGCTGGCTTCGCTCCCTGATCTTCAATCTGAGTTTCTACGGCTGGACCGCCTTGATGGTGCTCGCCGGAATTTTCCTGCTGCCTTTTTCGTGGCGAGCGATGCATGGGATCGGCCGGCTCTGGTCGCGCGGCACGATGGCGCTGCTGCGGATCCTCGTGGGACTCGATTGGCGCATCGAGGGTGGCGAGAACATCACCGCCGGCCCAGCGATCTACGCGAGCAAGCATCAGTCGACCTGGGACACGCTGATCTTCGCGCTGCTGCTGCGCGATCCCGCCTATGTGCTGAAGCGCGAGTTGCTGTGGATCCCGCTGTTCGGTCAGCTCCTCGCTCGCTCGCGGCCGATCGGCGTCAACCGCAGCGCCGGCGCCGCCGCACTGCGCGCGATGCTCGCCGATGCCGACCGGGCGGTCGCGGCCGGACGGCCGATCGTGATCTTTCCCGAGGGCACCCGCACATCGCCCGGCGAACGAAGGCCCTATCACCCCGGCATCGCAGCGCTCTACCAGCGACTCGGCCTGGCCGTCGTGCCGGTTGCCCTCGATTCGGGGCGCTATTGGGGCCGCCGGCGTTTTGTGAAGGAACCTGGTTCCATCACCATCACGTTCTTGCCGGCGATCGCGCCGGGGCTCGAACGTCGGGCCTTCATGGCCGAACTGGCGCGCCGGATCGAGGCCAGCAGCGGGGTCCTGCCGGGCCAAGCAGCGCAAACCTGACCGGCGCCCGCGCGGCTTCTACCCGGTCGGCACCTTCAGGCTCTCGAAACCCAAGGATAACTTCGAAGCCATTGATATCAAACAATAAATAACCATTTAAAGACGTGGATCGTTTTCGAATTAGGTGGAAACAGAAGGCGAACGCTAGTATTATTCTTCACCCCGCGGACTGGTCTTCGACCGGACGCAGGGTTCTCCCTTGAGGATGCCAATGGCGCAGATTTCCGCGATCGCCCAGCAGATCTGGGACATGAAATACCGCCTCAAACAGGCGGACGGTGTCGCCATCGACAAGACGGTCGAGGATAGCTGGCGCCGGGTTGCGCGCGCCCTGGCCGAACCCGAGCGCGAACCGGAGCTGTGGGAAGAGCGCTTCTACGAGGCGCTCGAAGGATTCCGCTTCCTGCCGGCCGGCCGCATCCTG
>JBBDWW010000336.1:0-2582 GCA_040902645.1 Dongiaceae bacterium
GCCGGCATGGCCGCCGCCAGCGGTGCCGCGGCATTGGGCGCCTGGCCGGGACAGGCCAAGGCCGCCACGACGATGACCTGGATGGGCTGGCAGGGTTACGAAACCCCGATTCTCGCCGGGACGTTCCTCGCCGACAACGATATCGACTTCCAGCCGACCTTCATCTCTTCCAACGAAGAGATCATCACCAAGCTGCAGGCCGGCGGCATCGGCAACACCGATCTCATCACTATGTATTTCGGCTATCTGCCGCTGATGACGGAAGGCGGGCTGCTCGAGCCGATCGACACAGCGCGCATCAGCAATTTCAGCAAGCTCATTCCGCAGTTTAACAACCAGGAAGCGATCCGCCACGAAGGCGAACTGATGGGCGTGCCGTGGAACTGGGGCTCGCTGCCGCTGATGTACGATCCGGCCGCGGTCAGCAGCGTGCCCGAGAGCTGGCTCGACATCATGAGGGACGAATACAAAGGCAAGGTCGCGATGGTCGACGACCCGCTCGGCAATCTGCTGATCTGGGGCACCGTCGTCACCGGCAAACCGATGGGCACGCTGCTCACCAAGGAAGAGATGGTCGCGGTCATCGACAAGATGATCGAGATCAAGACCAACCATGCCCGCGCCTTCTTCGCGACCTATGGCGATATGTCGGATGCGTTCGCGCGCAACGAGGTGGTCGTCAGCGCGATCGGCTGGGAAGCGGTCGCGGTCTGGACGGCGGCCAAGGGCAAGATCATCGAGTACACGATCCCCAAGGAAGGCACCGGCATGTTCATGGATTGCCTGTGCATTCCGAAGGATTGCCCGAATCTCGATCTGACCTATGCGATGATCGACCATATCGTATCGGCCGAACCGCAGCGCATGTTCGCCGAGGAGCAGAGCGCCGGCATCACCAATCTCGAAGCGGTGCCGTTGCTCTCGGCGGAACTCGCCGCGACCTATTCCTACGACGATCTGGACGGGTTCATGCAGCGGGCGCGGTTGCAGCCGGTCCCGCCGACGGAACCGGGCGAGTTTGCGACCTACGACGATTTCCTGAACGAGTATCAGCGGCTGCAGAAGGCCTGATGCAGGTCGGCCATTCGGCCTGATTTTCGACCAAAGAGCCCGAGGACATCATGGCGTGGCGCTGGTGGCCCATCGCACCCGCCGCCCTGGTGTTCCTCGGGCTTTTCGTTGCGCCGCTCGTCTATTTCCTGATCATCAGCTTCTGGTCGGTCAAGGCACGCATGATGCGGCCCGATCTGACCGTCGCGAACTACATCGCGACCTGGGTCGAATATGGCGACGTGCTGGTCACGACGCTGGCGATTGCCGCCGCGATCGGGTTTGTGACGACGCTTCTCGCCTTCGGTTTCGCCTATGTGATCCGCTTCAAGGCCGGCCCGCTCGGGCCGCTGCTTCTGTTCGTGACCCTGATCACTTTGTTCGGCGGCTATCTGGTCAAGATCTACGCCTGGAAAAGCATTCTCGGCATCGACGGCATCCTCAATATGGCGCTGACCGGCATTGGGCTGATCGGCGAACCGTCCGGCGCCTTCATCTACAGCACCAACGCGGTCGTCATCACCCTCACCTATTTCTTGCTGCCCTTCGCGGTCCTGCCGATCTACGGTGCGCTGCGCTCGATCGACGATGCGACGATAGAGGCGGCGCGCGATCTCGGCGCGAAGCCGCTTGCCGTAATGCGTGACATCGTCATCCCGCAATGCGAGGGCGGCATCATGGTCGCCTTCACGCTTGCCTTCCTGATCTCCGCCGGCGATTACGTGACGCCGCGCTTCGTCGGCGGCGGCGCCTCGATGATGGGCCATTTTATCGAAACGCAGTTCTCCATCGGTTTCGACTGGCCGATGGGCAGCGCGATGTCGTTCACCGTGCTCGCGACCTCGCTGGCGATCGTGATGGCGTTCCGCGCGCTGCTGCGACGGGCGATCCGGCCATGAGGGCGCGGCATGTGACCGATCAGCTCTGGCGCGGCTTCGGGCTTCTGGTCGTACTGTTCATGCTGGCGCCCCTCTTCCTCGTGGTCCTGTTCAGCTTCAACGAATCGGCGCTCACGAGCCTGCCGCTGACCGGGCTCACCCTCCATTGGTACGAGAAGCTGTTCGCCTATAACTCGTTCTGGCCCGCACTCAAGAACAGCCTGATCGTCGGGTTCACCGTGGCGGTCTGTTCAGTTGTGATCGGCACCCTGGCGGCGCTCGCCCTCTCCAACATGCCGCCGCGCCGGGCCGGCAACATCATCAACGCACTGAGCCTGCCGGTCATGCTGCCGGCGCTCATCATCGGCGTCTCGCTGATCTGCTATTTCGTGCGGTTTCTCGATATCCGCCTCAGTCTGCTGACGGTGATTCTCGGGCATCTGGTGATCGCCCAGCCCTTCGTCGTGCTGATCGTCTATGCGCGCATGGCGACCTTCGACCATGCCGTGGTCGAGAGCGCGCGCGATCTCGGCGCATCGACCTTGACCGCCTTTCGCACCGTCACTCTGCCGATCATCCAGCCGACGATCGTGGGTGCAGCCCTGATCGCGCTTTCCTTGTCGCTCGACGACTTCGTGATAACCTTCTTCACGA
>JBBDWW010000337.1:0-17971 GCA_040902645.1 Dongiaceae bacterium
ATCGACTTCGTCCTGCGCGACTGGCGGAACGATGAGGTAAGGCAGATCGATCGCAGTCTGCTGGATCTGTTGTACGAGCTGGAAAGCCGGCTTGGCGCTGCGGAGCCGTATGAAGTCATCTCGGCTTACCGGTCGCCGGAAACCAATGCAATGCTCGCTGCGCAGAATGGCGGCGTCGCGACGAAGAGCCTGCACATGGACGGCGTAGCGATCGACATTGCACTCGGCAGCGGTCGTCTCGAAGAGCTGCGCGATACGGCCTGGGCGATGCAGCGAGGCGGCGTCGGCTACTATGCGAATAGCGGTTTCGTTCACGTCGACACGGGTCGCATCCGGCACTGGAACTTCTAGTCCGTTCTTAACGGCATTTCATCTCACGATCAGCCCTGACGTCCCGAAGCGGCGGCGATCTCATCCGCTGCGCGCCTGACGGCCGCACCCAGCTCCGGAATGCGCTGGTCCGGTACGCGCGCGGCCGGTGCGGAAACCGAGACGGCCGCCACCGGTAGTCCTTCGCCGCTGCGAATCGCGGCCGCGATACAGCGCAGTCCGACAGCATGTTCGGCATCGTCGATCGCGTAGCCCCGCTTGCGCACCATTTCGAGATCCGCATCCAGCGCCGGGCGCCGGGTAATTGTCCGGTCGGTGATTTTCGCGAGGCCATGGCGCTCGACGATCTCCGCTACGCGTTGCGGCGGCAGCTCGGCCAGCAGCGCCTTGCCGACGGCCGAAGAATGCATCGGCACGCGTGTACCGGGCTTCGAGAACGCGCGCATGATTTGCTCGCACTCGACCTGCGTCAGATAGAGCGCTTCACCCTCGACCTCGACCGCGAGATTGACGGTCTCGCCGGTCTCGCGCATCAGCCGCTGCATGACCGGCCGGGCGAAATCGAGGATGTTGCGTTCGCGCAGGAACGCGCTGCCGATGGCGAATGCGTCCGGGCCGATCCGCCACAAACCATGTCCGTCATCCTGGGCCAGACGCTCATGCTTCAGCGTGGTGAGCAGACGATGCGCGGTCGAGGGTGCGAGCCCCGACGCTCGCGCCACCGCGTTCAGCGCGATGCCGCCGCGTGCATCGGCAACGATGCGAAGGATGGCGATCGCCCGCGACAAGGACTGCACTCGCCCGCTATGGCGATCGCGCTTTTCCTGTGCCCGAACGCCAGGCGCTGACAGCCGGGATTCCACGATGCGGCAAGACTCCCTGTTTGGCCCGGGTGCGGGCGGCTCGAGGCCGTCGACAAGAAAGGTCGGCGGACCAACAGGTTGATGTTACGCGACGCCGAGTGGCAGCGGTATGCCGCGGCATAATATCGCATTGTGGAATATAATTCCGTATCGTAGGATTTTGCGATGGAACCGGCGGGAAGTGCCAGTTCATCCGGCGAGGCAATGGGCCGGCAAAGGAGGGGACGATGCCCGGACGCAAGTTTCTATTCATTCCCGGTCCGACCAACATTCCCGAACGGGTCCGCCAGGCCATGGCGATCCCGATGGAGGATCAGCGCGCGCCCGATCTGCCAGCCTTTACCCTGCCGCTGTTCGAGGATTTGAAGCGGGTGTTCAAGACCCGGAACGGCCAGATATTCCTCTTCCCGGCATCCGGCACCGGCGGCTGGGAGGCCGCGATTGGCAACACGTTGTCCCCCGGCGACCGAGTGCTGACGGCGCGGTTCGGCCAGTTCAGCCATCTCTGGGTCGAGCTCTGCCAGCGGCACGGGCTCGAGGTCGATGCGGTCGATGCCGAATGGGGATGCGGGGTGCCGATCGACGCGATGGCGGCGCGTCTCCTCGCCGACAGGGCGCATCGCATCAAGGCGGTCCTGGTCTGTCACAACGAAACTGCGACGGGTGTCACCAGCGACGTGGCGGCAATGCGCCGCGTGCTCGATGACGTGGGGCATCCTGCATTGCTGCTGGTCGATGGTGTGAGCTCGATCGGTTCGATCGATTTTCGCATGGACGAATGGGGCGTCGATGTCGCGGTGTCGGGATCGCAGAAAGGTTTCATGCTGCCGACCGGTCTCGCCATCGTCGCGGTCAGTCCGAAGGCTTTGGCCGCGCGCGAAACCGCGACGCTGCCGCGCAGTTTTTTCGATTTCGGCGATATGATGCGGATGAATCGCGACGGATATTTTCCCTATACGCCGCCGATGATGCTGATCCGCGGGTTGCGCGCGTCGGTCGACCTGCTGCTCGAGGAAGGGCTCGCCAATGTCTTCGCCCGTCATCACCGGATGGCCGAGGCGGTGCGCAAGGCGGTGGCCGCCTGGGGCCTCTCGCTCTGCGCCAAGGCCCCGCATTGGTATTCCGACACGGTGAGCGCAATCGTCGTGCCGGACAGCGCCGATGCCGCCGCTGTCGTTCGGTTCGCTTATGAGCGGTACGACATTTGTCTCGGCGGCGGTCTTGCCAGGCTCGCCGGGAGGGTGTTCCGCATCGGGCACCTCGGCGACATGAATGCGCCGCTGATCCTCACCGGCATTGCCGGCGCCGAAATGGCGATGCTTGATGCCGGTATCGCCTTTGAACCTGGCAGCGGTGTTGCGGCAGCGCAGGAACATCTGCGTGCGACCGTGCATGGCGCAGCGACGGGTCTCGGCCGCGCCGCCGCCTGAGCGAATGCGCTAGACTCGCCTGTTAGCCGATAAAGGCGCGGCCGGCGTCGGTTGTGGCGGGTGTGTCAAGGCGGCAAGGCGCCCGGATCCCCACCACATCACAGCGGCGCCGATCGCGCCGGCATAGCCGTCGATCGCATAGTGCCAGCCGAGATGCACCGATCCGATCAAGACCGAGACGAAGAAGGCAAGGCATACCCAGCCCAGCCAGCGTGCGGTTCGGAATCCAAGCAGCACAAAAATAAACACCATGGCGACATGCATGCTGGGCATCGCCGAAATTCCGGCGCCGAGATCTATCGCGCCGGTGGTGTAGTGGTTCCAGAGCATTTCCTGGGCCGTCAGCGCCCACACCTCGTAGCGCTCGTTGGCGGTGGCGAGATAATCCATGAGCGGCATAAACGGATCGCTGCCGCCGCCGATGCGGCCGTAATAACAGGGACCGGCCGATGAAAAATACGTGGCGGCCCCCACGCCGAGCAGGATCCAGGTGAGCAGCAGACTGTAGAAAAACTGCAGGCGCAGATGTCGGTCGCGCAGGCTGAATGCCTGCCAGACCCAAACGAACCACAGCGGAAAGAACCAGAAATTATAGAGCCAGTTGATCGCGCGGGTGGCGATGGGGTGCCCAAACAGCGGTTGCAGCAATTCCCATGGTGCGTAGCCGAAATGCAGCCACGTATCCCATTCGGCAAACAGCGGATCCCAGGAGAAGGGATTGAGTGCCGGGATGATCGATTTGAACAAAGTGAACACGCCGCCGAACAGCGGCATGATGAGTAAGACCGGGAGGGCAACCGCGAGGCGCTCGAGCGTCAGATATTTGTCGCGCAGTTCGCGAATGAACTCGGTCAACGGCCGCCGCGGTCGAACCACGAGAATAATGTACGATGCGCGCCAGGCCAGAATGAGCGCCAGGGAGAAGGGTAGAAACTTGATGTAGGTTGGCATGTAGAGACCGATGGCCGTCATCGGCGACACGCCGTGAGCAGCTCCGATCGCAAATCCCGCCGCGAGAAAAGCAACGGTGATGGCGATCAGCCCGACATGCTGGCGGAACGAAGCAACGACGGTTGCTCGAATCCGATGGCCCTTGGCGAGAGCAGGGGCCGGCGCGTCGGGTCGCACGAGGGTTTCCGCCATTTTTTCCTCGTTCCAGCCTGTTGCAGAAATAGCACAAAACTTGCATGACAGCAGTCGCAATGAGGCACTGAGCCAGACCATGCGCCAGGTTGGCGTGTACCAATTTTGCGGAATAATATTATAAATGCGTTAATAATTTTGAGGAAAACATAGGATACTATGCCGTTCGGTTCACGCTTTCGGCAACAATAACAGGATTCCGCACGCCGCCACTGGCGTACGAAGCCGCCAGATCATCCCATCCGACCTAATACGTTTTTTTACTCCCCCCTTAATCATCAGTATGTTAGCGTTTATTCACCTTGAACTTTAAGTTCAGGTCGAAGTGGTTCGCCATGCGGTGCGAATCACTCATGGTTTCCCAATTGGCTCACAAGTTCGTGATCCAAGGGAAACTGTAACCGCTGGGGGAGTAAAGAACCATGTCGAACCTGATTGTTGCGGCTCGCTTTATGCTTCGGCGTTTCGTCAAGGACGAATCCGGCGCCTCGCTGATCGAATACTCGATCCTGATCGGCCTCATCACTGTGCTCGTTATTGCCCTGATTACCGGTGTCGGTGGTTGGGTCCAGAGCCAGTGGCAGGGTCTGTCCAGCGCTACCGTCGGCTGATTTTCCATGCCGCCCGGAGACCCCGGCGCGTTTGCGCGTCGGGGTCATCCTGGTCGCTGGGACGTATCAGAAGCAGGGCGTCGCAGTCAGTTCGGTTGAGCGGTTCGGACCGGGGTTGGGTCCGGCCACTGGAATCACGCGATTCGACTTTCTTCGCGAGGGTCCGAGAGCCGGCGACAGCATCCCTGGCGGGAGAGGCTTCAGGGACGCGAGAGCGCCATAGCGGGGCGTTTTCCGCGGGGGTGGCGAGATGAGAGGCAGAGCTATCGTTATGATCCTCGTCGCGATCGTCCTGGCTGCAGGTGCAGTCATGATGGCGCGAAGCTGGATCTCCGGACAGATCGCCGATCGGGCGCCGGACGATGCACCCGAGATTACGACCACCACGGTCGTCGTCGCGGCAGCGCCTTTGCGCTTCGGTAACAAGCTCGCGCGCGAGCATGTGAAGATTGTCGAGTGGCCGGCAGCGCTCGTGCCGGAAGGCACATTCAAGACCATCGACGAAGTCGTCAGCGGAGAGCCGCGCGTCGTTCTGCAGTCGATCGAGCCGAACGAGCCGATCCTGGTTACGAAAATAACCGGCCCGGGTCAACGCGCCTCGCTGTCGACCATCATTTCCGCAGGCATGCGAGCGATGACGATCCGCGTCAACGACGTGCTTGGCGTTGCCGGGTTCGTGTTGCCGAACGATCGGGTCGATCTGCTGCTGACGCGCGAAATAATCAGTAACCAGCCGATAACCGACGTTCTGCTGCAGAACATCAAGGTGCTTGGCATCGATCAGAAAGCCGATCAGCCAGACGAGGGCACTGCCGACGTCGTCAAAGCGGTCACGATCGAAGTAACGGTCGAGCAGGCACAGAAAATCACACTGGCCTCGACGGTGGGCACGCTATCCCTGGCGCTACGCGACGTCGAGAACGTGGCGTCCGAGCCAACGCGCACCATTTCGTTGCGCGACCTCAATGTCAGCGAAACGAACATCACGCCGGCTCCGGTCATCGCCGAGCTCGAAGACGATGACGACGCGGGTGCGCTCGCACCCCCGCCGACGCCGGTACCAACCCCGACGGCAGTCATAACAGAGCCCGCCGACGAGTTCGGCTCGATCGGTATCACGCGCGGTACTGCGCGCCAGGAATACCGCGTCAATTCGACAGGTCAGGTGATGCCATGAAAATCGGCCGGATCATCGAACGGTTCCGTTGCGCCCGATCGTCCGGTAGATGGCTGCCCGCGGCTCTTGTGGTCCCTGTCGTTGCGCTGCTGCTCGTGCCGCATCCGGCAGCAGCCCAGGTTTCCGTCACCGTCGAGAGCGGCCCCGCGATCCATGCCGGCGAGTTCGTCGTCCCGATCAACAAATCTGAGTTGATCCAGGTCGATCAGCCGTTCAAGGAACTGCTGGTCGGCAATCCCGATGTTGCCGACGTGCTCGCGCTGACCAATCAGACGATTTACATCCTCGGCCGGACGCTCGGTGCGACCAACCTCACGATCTATGGCGAAAACCGGCAGCTTATGGCCGTGGTCGATATCGTGGTGTCGTATGACGTCGCGGGGCTGAAGGCAAAACTGTACGAAGTGATGCCGGAAGAAAATATCGAGGTCCGCAGCGCCAACGGCAGCATCCTCATCTCCGGGTCGGTTTCGACCAGTGCGCGGGCGACCGAGGCGATGGAAATCGCGCTGCGCTACGCGCCCGAGGCGGTCACCAACTCGATGACGGTCGAGGGCAGCCAGCAGGTCATGCTGCAGGTGCGGTTTGCGGAAGTGAACCGCTCGGCGGTTCGCGAGCTTGGCATCGGCAACATTATCGATGCGGGTGGGGATGCGTTCACGCTGGTGACCACCGGCGCGCTGCCGCTGCCGGCCGCCGGCGCTGCGTTCGGCATTGCCACCGCCTCGATCAATACCAACGGTTTCGATATGCTGAGCACGTTGCGGGCGCTCGAGCGCCGCGGCTTGGTTCGAACTCTGGCGGAACCGAATCTCGTGGCGCTTTCCGGCGACACCGCCTACTTCCTTGCCGGCGGCGAGTTTCCGATTCCCGTCGCCCAGGACGAGGATACGATTACAGTCGAGTTCAAGGAATTCGGCGTCGGACTCGGGTTTACACCGACCGTGATCGGCAAGGATCTCATCAACCTCGAGGTGGCACCCGAAGTCAGTCGCATCGATGCAACGATCACGGTTCAAACCGGCGACGTGGTCATTCCCGGCCTCTCCACCCGTCGTGCCAGAACGACCATCGAATTGCGCGACGGCCAAAGTTTTGCGATCGCCGGGCTGCTGCAAAGCGACTTCCAGGATGCGATCGAGGGATTGCCGTGGTTGTCGGACATTCCGATTCTCGGCCTTCTGTTCAGCAGCCGTGGCTATCAGCGTAACGAAACCGAATTGGTTATCGTTGTGACGCCGCGCCTGGTGCAGCCGGCGCGCTCACCCGACGAACTTGCCTTGCCGACCGACAGCGTCATTCTTCCAACCGATGCTGAACTGTTCCTGCTGGGCCGTACTGAAGGTCAGCGCGGCGACGGTGATTATATTCAGACCGCTGTGCCTGACGATGCCGGCAGCTCGCCCGGTGGTCTCACCGGCCAGTACGGATACATCATCAAATGAGGCCCGAAATCATGCGTAGTCTGCCAATGCTCCTGCTGGTCGGCACATTGTCTGCCGCGTGCACGTATACTGGCCCCACCCATGTCTATCCCACGCTCGGCGATGCCAACGCGCAGAATGAGGCGGTGATGATTATCGATCCCAATCCGCCAGGGGCGCAGAACACCGACATCCCGATGGACGGCAAGCGTGCGGTTGGCGCCTACGTGCGTTACGAAACAGACACGGTCGAGCCGCCGGTATCATTGCGCACGACAAGCTCTGTGTCGGGCGGGGGCGTATAATCCCGGACCCTTCGGCAGCGAACGAAGAGGAACCGCCATGGGCTCCGAAAATCGCTTCGAAATCAGACCCGATCAAACAACGATCATGCGTTCGGTGTCGCGGATCGAAATTGAGCCAGCCGTATCGGCTGCCGCGTGGCTGACAACGCGACCGGCATTTATTCAACTTTCGAGCTCATACCGGCTGCACCCCCGGCGGGCCACTCGATCTGCGGTGCGCGGAGTTTCCCTTTTATGCCGGAAGGCCTGACAGGACCGGAACGGGGCAAGCGGATGGAGCTGAGGAAGGGCACAGCACATCGCGGCAAGATTCGCCTGCATGCCGTCGTTCAGGACGAGGAAACGGAGCGCGCCTTGCGGGCCGCGTCCGATGAAGCCGGCGATGTCGATCTCGCCGTTCTGAGCGGAACGCTGCCGCGCCATCTCGAGCGCCTACTGCACTCCGAGAATGTCGACATGCTGTTCGTCGACGTAAATCTCGAGGATGGCGGCGACATGGCTGCCTTGAGCAATCTGGTCTCTCATGCCGGCGGCAGGCCTGTCGTGGTAACATCAAAATCGAGCAGCGTCGAAGCGATGCGCATGCTTGTGCGGATGCCGCTGGCCGATTTCCTGCCGCAGCCGATGCGTCACGACGATCTTGTAACGGCGCTTCGTGCCGCGCGGCATCGCCCGGCAGTGGGTACGCGCGAAGGCGAAACGAAACCGGCAACGGTTTTGACCTTTATCCGACCTTCCGGCGGGCTCGGAGCGACCACGCTGGCCATCCAGACCGCATACGAACTCGCGAATCCGGGGGGCAAAGAAAAGCGCCCGTCGGTGTTGCTCGTCGATCTCGATTTCCAATCCGGTAACGCATCGATCTATCTCGACCTTGAGCCGACATTCGATCTGCTGGAAATTTCCCGCTTCCCCCAACGGCTCGATCCGCAGCTGTTGCGTGCCATGGCCGCCCAACATCCCAGCGGCATCGAAGTATTGGCCGCTCCCAACCAACTCGTCAGCCATGACGCCGTCAGCAGCGAAATCCTGGGATCGGTGCTGGGCGTCGCCTGCGAGATGTATGATTACGTCGTCATCGATCTGCCGCTTGCGTGGGCGCAATGGGAATCGTTCGTGCTGTCGGGCAGCGATACCGTGTTTCTGGTGACCCGGCTTACCTATCCGACCGTGCGTCAGACCCGACAACTCCTGGTGTCGTTGAGCAGTGCGGGGCTGGGTGGGCTCAATCTCGTCATCGTCGCCAACCGCCAACCGCGCCAATTCTGGCAGCGCAGTCTCAGCCAGCGCGAGGCTGAGCGCGCCATCGCACGGCAGATCGATTTTGTGGTGCCAGACGAAGAACGGGTAGTTCTCGAGGCGATCAATCGCGGTGTGCCTCTGCGCGATGTCAAGCGAAGCAGCAGCGTCGCGAAGGCGGTGCGCAAGTTCGTTCGCGAAAGTCTCAAGCGCGTCGTGCCGATCCAGGCGATGGTACCGAAAGAGTAACAGGGCGAGGTTGGCATGCTGGGTCGTTTCAAAAAGTTCTCGGGCGCTGCCGGAAGTACGGCCGATGCTAAATCCGCCATGTCGCTGAAGGCGGGGCCTCAATTGACGGTGGCAGCGCCAGTGGAATCGCCAGCATCGGTCCGTCCGGAAGAAGCGCCGGGCCAGCAGCGCATGGCGTCGCTGCCGACTTACACGGCAATCAAGGTCCGCCTTCACCACAGGCTCCTCGAAGAAATCAACCTCTCCGCCATTGAAAAACTCGAGCCGGACGAGTTTCGCGAGCAGATCGGAACGCTGGTTCGCGAACTGTTGAAAACAGAAAAAGTGCAGCTCAATCTTCGCGAACAGCAGCAGATCGTCGGCGATGTCATTGACGAAATGGTCGGGCTTGGACCACTCGAGCCGTTGCTCAAGGATCCGACGATCAACGATATTCTGATCAATACACACAAACAGGTCTTTATCGAGCGGGCGGGTATCCTCGAGCTGACACCGGTTCATTTTCAGGACGATAAGCATCTTCTGCGCATCATCATGAAGATCGTGTCGCGGATCGGTCGGCGCGTGGACGAGTCGCAGCCGATGGTCGATGCCCGACTGCCGGACGGTTCGCGCGTCAACGTTGCCATTCCGCCGGTCGCAATCGACGGCCCGATCATGTCGATCCGCAAATTTGCGGCGCGCCCCTATACGCTCGATTCACTGATCGAAAACAATTCGCTGACGCCGGAGATCGCCGATCTCTTGGCAGCCATTGTACGCTGCCGACTCAATATTCTGATTTCCGGCGGTACCGGTTCGGGTAAGACGACGTTGCTCAATGCGATGTCGCGTTTCATCGACGAGCGCGAACGCGTTGTCACCATCGAAGACGCCGCCGAACTGCAGCTTCAGCAGATCCACGTGGTGCGTCTCGAGACTCGTCCACCGAACATCGAGGGTCGCGGCGAGATCGCGCAACGCGAGTTGGTCAAGAACTCGCTGCGTATGCGCCCGGATCGAATCATCGTCGGCGAGGTGCGCTCAGGCGAAGCGTTCGACATGCTTCAAGCAATGAATACCGGCCATGAAGGCTCGATGACAACGATCCATGCGAATACGCCGCGCGACGCGATCGGCCGCCTCGAACAAATGATCAGCATGGCCGGGCTCGACATCCCATTGCGCGGCGTGCGCACGCAGATCGCCTCGGCGCTTGACGTGGTGGTGCAGCTTCAGCGCCTCAGCGATGGCCGCCGCCGCATCATGAGCGTTACCGAGATCACCGGCATGGAAGGCGAGGTCATTCAGACACAGGAGATCTTCCGCTTCATACGCCGGCACGCCGATCCAGACGGAACGATTCACGGCGAGTTCCGCGCCACCGGCATCCGGCCGAAATTCATGGAGAACCTCAAGACGCGCGGGGTCGATCTTCCGGCGCATTATTTCGACCCGGACCGGGCGCTGGGACAAAATCCGGAGACGATCCGTGCAATTCGATAACAATTTTCTTGTTTACGGGATCGTGTTTCTCAGCGCTTTGCTGCTGATCGAAGGAATCTACCTTCTCATTCTCGATATGACAAAGAGCACGGTGCGGAGCCCGAACCGGCGTCTCCGCATGCTGGCGAGCGGCGACAGCCGCGAATCGGTCATGCTCCGCCTGAAACGCGAGCGTGCGACTGCGGGCGAGACGATCGGGTTCGATCCGGTCACCTCCTTCAGCAATCTTGTAATTCAGACCGGCATGGGGCGAGCGCCGGCAGAAGTCCTGACCGTCATCTGTGTTTTCGCGGCTGCGGCGGGCATCGCCGCCCTGCTTCTGACCTGGTACATACCGATCGTTGTTGCCGCGGTTGTGCTCGGCCTTCTGTTTCCGCTCGGCGTTCTGATCATCATGCGCAAGATTCGTCTGCGCAAATTTTCGCGGCAGCTTCCGGATGCGATCGACATCATGGTGCGAAGCCTGAAGGCCGGGCATCCGGTGCCGACGGCACTGGGCCTGGTCTCTCGCGAGCTCGCCGATCCCTCCGGTACCGAATTTGGCCTCGCCGTCGACGAAATGACGTACGGCCTCGATTTGCCGACCGCATTGCACAATGTCGCAAAGCGGGTCGGTCTGGAGGATCTGCGATTTCTGGTCGTGGCCGTGATGATTCAGATGCAGGTCGGCGGGAATCTCGCGGAAGTGTTGATGTCGCTGTCGCGGGTTATTCGCGAACGGCAGAGGATGCGCGCCAAGATCGTTGCCCTGTCGTCGGAAGGTCGTTTCTCGGCGATCGTACTCTCGGTATTGCCGTTCTTCCTCGCAACGGCGGTGAACGTGGTCAATCCGCGTTACTACAGCGATGTCTGGGAAGATCCGATTTTCCTGCCGATCATCGGGCTCGGTTTGATACTGATGCTGTTCGGCATCGTCGTCATGTACCGCCTCGTCAACTTCAAGCTCTAGCGCCATGGATTCGATCATCGCACAGTTTGGTTTGGACCCCGCCGACGTCGTTCTCTATGGGTCTATGGCGATGGTGTTCATTGCGGTGATCATGATCGCGTTGGCGATCAACGCGGGCGGCGCGTCGCGACGCGCGATGCGCGATCGCGCCAGCGGGAAGTCCGACAAGAATACCGATAAGGGCAAGAACAAGGATAAAAGCTCGGCCGAATCGATCCGCTATCTGGATGAAGTGACCAACGTCACGCCGGCCCTGCAACCGCTGGCCCGCCAGCTGGTGCCGTTCAATGTCGCCCAGTTATCGACTCTCCGGCAGAAGCTGGTGCGAGCCGGTTTTCTGAAACCGTCGGCGGTCGGTGCATTTTATCTGGCGCGGCTGTTCTGTGCGCTGAGCTTTGCCGGAATGTACATTCTTCTCTCCCCGTTCTTGCTCGAGCGGCTTTCCCCGCAATCGATGATCTTCGTCGGGCTCGGCGCGCTTGCCTTCGGGCTTTTCCTGCCGAATATCTGGATAAGAATGCGGCGCAACTCGCTTGCGCAGCAATATCGTAATGGTTTTCCCGACGCGCTCGACCTGCTGGTCATTTGCGTCGAAGCCGGGCTTGGTCTCGACGCGGCGATTAACCGGGTCGCACACGAGCTGCGTCATGCGCATCGATCGCTGGCCGAAAACTTCGAACTGATGTCGTTGGAGCTTCGGGCCGGTTCGAGCCGCGAAGAGGCGTTCAAGAATCTCTCCGAGCGAATGGACATTGACGAGGTTCGTTCGATGGTGATCTTGCTTCTCCAATCGGAAGAGCTCGGTACGAGCCTCGCCGATGCGCTCCGCATCTACAGCGACGAGATGCGCACGCACCGCATGTTGCGGGCGGAAACCAAGGCTCAGGCGCTGCCGGTCAAGCTCACCATTCCGCTCGGTCTTTTTGTGTTTCCGACCATGATCATCGTGATCTTGCTGCCGGTGATGATTCGCATCTTCAAGGTGTTGATGAAATCATGAATCACTCAATCGCATATTCCGACCATTCAACGCACCGTCACGGACGGTGCCGGATTTTGCTGGCAAGTGTACTGGCGAGCATGCTGGTCGCGGCGGGTTGCGGCAATGACAGCGAGTTCGGTTCCCAGCCGCGCTTCACCGCCGATGGCGGCATCGAATCCGGCGTCGATCCTTTGAGCCGCGGCAAGCGTCATTTTTCCAACGGCAATTTCGGATTGGCCATCGAGGCTTTCGAGGAGGCGCGGCTGATTGCGCCCGCGTCGGTCAATGTCCTGAATGCACTGGCGGTTGCCTATGAGGAAGTCGGGCGATCGGATCTGGCCGACAGTTACTTTCTGGAGGCGCTCGACCTCGATCCGGCGTCGTCGCAGACCTATAACAACTGGGCGATGGCACAGCTCGGTCGCGGCAATGGCGCCAAGGCCGAGGAACTTCTGGTCGAGGCGGCCCGTCTGGCGCCGGGTGATGGCGTGGTTATCGCCAACATCGCACGCGTGGCGAACGAAACGGCGCTGCCGTCTTCCGACCAGGCGATGGCGCCGGCCGTGCCGGGAGGGTCACTCGCCGCTATCATTGCCGAGCTCGAGCCCGCCGACGATCGCTGGGGTCCCTCGATCCAATCCGTCGCTCCCCATGTCTCGTTCCTGAAGACGCTGGCGCCCGGGAATGTCGCTGCGGCCGCGAGCGATGGCGCGCTGCCCGTCGTGCTTTACCCGCAATCCGCAGCGGCCAATATTTTGCCGCTGCCCGATGCGGCAAACATGGCACCCCCGCCGCCGGCGGTGCCGGTCGTGCCGGTCTTTACGGCTGTGTTGGGGACGCTGGATGCGAATGGCGGTGAGGGTCGACCGATGGCGGCGACCGCGATGACATCGGCGGTTCCTGTCCATTATTCCCTGCAATCGATGACAGACGAGGAAGATGTGACCCTGTTGGCATCGAGCGAGCCACGGCATGGGTCGCCACATTTCTTTGCCGGCGCCGGCGCGCGCTCTGACGGCGAGGGGGTATCGCCGCCCGCATTGCCCGACCCCGCGGTCGTGCGCCCGTTCCACGACACGCTTCAGGATACGGAACTGGCGGCGATGCAGTTCCTGCCGACCGGACCGGAGCCAAATCCGCTCGACGGTGCGCTTGTGGCGGTTTCCAGCAATGCCCGGATTGTCGGCCTCGAGGCGACGATTGCGATCCGGCCTGAGCCGATGGCGATCGGAACCTGGTCGACAGTGCCGGTGCCACCCGTCGTGCGCACGGCGTCGGTGCCGCTTGTGGTCGTGCCCTTCAGCGCGCCGCCGGCTGTCGCGACCGGGACGATCGTCGTTCCCTACGAACCGCTGACCCCGGCACCGGCCGCGCCGAGCGCGCCGGCAATGGGGGCGCTGCTGCCCGCACCCGCGCCCAAGCCGGACCTTTTGGGGATACACGCCACTGCTGCATTGCCGGCCGAGGCAGCGCCGGCCCCAATCGTTCCCGCCGATCCGGCCGACCCCGCCCCGAGCCTGATGCCGACGGCCGAGACAGGGGCCACGACGAATCCGGGTTTCACGGCGCTCGCGGCCGTACCCCCGCTGGCGATCGCCGATGCGCTGCGCGACGCGATTTTGCCGGCGATCGATGGCATTGCTGCCGCCAAATTCGAGGCCACGTCACGAATCCCGATTGTGGTCGCGACCGCCGCAGCGAGCGAATCGGTGGCGCCACCGGCAGCCATCGCCAATACTGATCCGCGCCTCACCACCCTGCCGCGGGCAACCGCAGCGCGCATATCGACGGTCGTCGCAGCTTTCGCGCTGACGGATCAAGCAGAGGATGAGCATGCCGACGACAATGAAACGGTCCGTTAGTTCCATGACCCGCGTTTGCTCGAAACCGCGATGGGCATCCGGCGCGACGATGCTGCTTTCAGCGGCGTTGGTCCTGTCGGCTTGCGCCGGCGGCACGCCGACCGGGGAAGAAGCCGACGCCGACACTGTCGCCGAGCTGTTGGCTGTCCAGGAAATGGCGGACGACGCAACGCTGATCGCCGCTGAGGAGGACCTCCGATTCGGGCGCAACGAACTGGCGCGGGAGCGATTGGCCGGCCTCACCGAGGCCATGCGGATAACGCCGCGTGCCCGGTTTGCGATGGCCGAAGCCGAGCTCGGCGTGGGAAACGCGGAACTGGCTTACAATCTCTATCAAAGCGTGATGGAAGAGCCCGGCTATCGCGCGCGTGCATTACAGGGGCAGGGCTTGGCCGAACTGACCCTCGGACGGGACGAGGGTGCCGGCGCGTTGCTGCAGCAGGCCGTCGCCGAGGACGCCACACTGTGGCGGGCGTGGAATGCGCTTGGCCGATACCACGACAACCGGGACGAATGGGGCATCGCCGAGGAGGCGTACACGCGCGCTTTGACCCTGGAACCCGATTCCTCCTCCGTTCTGAATAATCAGGGTATCTCATTCATGCGGCAGGGCCGTTACGCGGAAGCCGAGGCCAAGTTCCGGCGTTCGCTTTCGATCGATCCGCGCTCCGATCTGGCAGACGGCAATCTCCGTCTCGCTGTTGCCTGGCAGGGACGTTATGGCGAAGCGCTGAACAATGTGTCGGCAGCAGAAGCGCCGAACGCGCTCAACAATGTCGGCTACGTCGCCATGATGAATGGCGACTACGCGACCAGTGAACGGCTGCTGGCGCAGGCCATCGAGATGAGCCCGACCTTCCATGCCGAGGCGCACGCCAATCTCGATCGGCTGCGTGCATTGCAGGGCCAGCCCGGCCTCTCGCAACCCACAACTCTGTCGGAATAACGCGGAAGATCGGCGGCTCTCCTCTGGCTCCATCCTCATGACTGGTTTCGCATCGAATTTAACGATGGGGCTGGAAATCGCTGCGCTCACCGCGATCGCTGTGGGCATGGCATGGGATGTGCTGCGCCTGCGCATCCCGCACGGTGTCTGTCTGGTGATCATCGTCCTGATGCCGATCTGGGGCTTCACGATCGACGGTGGGATCATCTGGTTCACTCACATCATGGGCGCGGTCGTCGCCTTCGGCGTCGGCTACATGATGTGGCGTTTGCGCTGGATCGGCGGGGGTGACGTAAAATTCCTGGCCGCGATCGCTCTCTGGGTTGGCATCGTCGATCTCGGATTTTTCCTGGTGGTCATGAGTGTGCTGGGCGCGTTGCTGGGCGTCGTCCTGCTGTTGTTGCGCAAGGCGTTTTCGGCCTGCGCCGGCAAAGAGCGCGCCGTTGCGCCCGAAACGCCGCCGCTCCTGCGCATGAACGGTCCGGTGCCCTATGGGGTTGCGATCGGCCTCGCGGCCTTTCTCCTCCGCGGGGTCATTTTCAGCGCGCTATAGCCCCGGCCCGGCGACCGGTTGCGTTGCTGTGCGTGTGGTGGCAGTTCTGGCGACCGCAGGCGCCCAATGTGCCGAGGCGGACGGGCATGACGGAAGAAAAATCGATGATTCGCTGGTGCAGAGCCGACGAGGCCGACATGGTCGTCGGGTTCCTGCGCGATCTCGCCGCCCATGACGGCGAGGCTGAAACCTGCCGCATGACGGCGGCGGACGTTCGGCGCTGGGGGTTCGGTCCCGATCGGCGCTTCGAAATACTGATTGCCGAGCTGACGGGTCGGCCGGCTGGAATGATTTTGTTTTACGCCACGTTCTCTACCTGGGATGCGAAACCCGGGATCTTCGTCAATGACCTTTATGTGACGGATTGGGCGCGCGGCAGAGGCGTCGGACGACGGCTTCTGGCCGAGGTGGCGGCCCTTGCTGTCGGGCGCCATTGCGGCCGCGTCGAGTGGCATGTCTTGCATCAGGCGGATGCCGTCACCTTTTACGATGTCATGGGCGGACGAAAAGCCGATGAGTTCCAGACCTACCGGCTCGCCGGCGATTCGATGCGCCGGCTGGCAAAGCATGCGGGCTCATCGCACGCCGCACGGCAAGGCGAGGGCGAACGATGACGGTGCAGGACACGAGGCGCCCCGGCGGGGTCAACCAGTTTCTCAACGCCATTGCCGATGCCGGGCTCGATGCGTTGCGTGCGATCCGCGGTGTGCGCACGGCCGAGCGCGATGTGGTGGTGCTGGGTGAAGAACTGCTCTCGACGCGCGGCGAGGCGAGCGGCACGGCAGTTGCGCGCGAGATGGTTACCCATTATCGCGAGCTCGATGCCGACGGGCGGCGACGGTTCTTCGAAACGCTCGCGACCGATTTCGACGTGGATCCCGATCGCATCCTCGCCGCGGCGAAGGCGTATGGCGAGCAGCCTACCCTGGAGACGCGTCTTGCGCTGGCGCGTGCCGCGGAAGCGCCGCGACAGAAGCTGTTCCGGCGAATACACACGGCGCCCGATGGCGGTGCGACGCTGGTGCGCATGCGCGAGGATTTGCTGCAACTTTTGCCGGCGAATCCCGCTCTCGAAGCCGTCGATGCGGATCTGCGCTATCTGCTCAAGGTATGGTTCAATCGCGGCTTCCTGGCACTCGAACGGATCGACTGGAATACGCCGGCAGCGATCCTCGAGCGGCTGATCCGCTATGAAAGCGTGCACGAGGTTCGTGGCTGGGACGATCTGCGTCGCCGCCTTGCGGCCGACCGGCGCTGCTTTGCATTCTTCCACCCCGCGCTGCCGGGGGACCCGGTCATCTTCGTCGAAGTCGCGCTGGTACATGATCTTGCCGACAGCATCGGCCCGTTGCTCGACCGGGACGGTCCGGTGCTCGACCCGTCTCTGGCCAACACCGCCATCTTCTATTCGATCAACAACTGCCATGACGGGCTGCGCGGCATCACCTTCGGCAATTTCCTGATCAAGCAGGTGGTCGTCGAACTGCAGCGCGAACTACCGGCGATCGAACGCTTTGCGACCCTTTCGCCGGTGCCCGGGTTCCGCCGCTGGCTCGCTCGCGCGCTCGAACGGCTTGCGGAGCCGCTCGTTTCCGATGCAGACCAGGCAGCGATTCGCGGTTTGCTGGCAGGGCCCGTGACGCCGGCGGCGATACTGCCGCTGGAGGAACCCATCATGCGCCTTGCGGCGCATTATTTGCTCAACGAAAAGCGCGAACAGGAGCCGCTCGATCCGGTGGCGCGGTTTCATCTGCGCAACGGCGCACGCCTCGAGCGCGTGAACTGGCTCGGCGATCCGTCGTCGCGCGGTCTCGGCGACTCGTTCGGGATCATGGTGAATTATCTCTACGATCCGCGGTCGATCGAAAAGAATCACGAAGCCTATGTGAGCGGGCAGGAAGTAGTTGCCGCGAGCCGCGTAACGCGGCTCCTGCCGCGCGAATTGCGCGGCTAAAAAGGTATTTTTATCAATATGTTGGGGGCATTTCGGCGACCCGTCGGCGATGGTTGCCCGACCCCCATCGCTGTGGCATGGTGCCGCCCCTCGCGAGGCGCGCTGTCGTAGCTCAGTGGTAGAGCACTCCCTTGGTAAGGGAGAGGTCGTCAGTTCAATCCTGACCGACAGCACCATTTCGGCTCGCGCACTCCAGCAATATGCATTGTGGTCGCAGCGAAACATCCGCTGCTCCGGCGCGCAGATGATGATACCGTGAGTGCGCGCCACGATATGTGTTTGCGCCTCCCGCGGGTCCGGCCATGAGTTATTTGACCCTTCATCGCCAGGTTGAGCGCCGCGCCTTGTTCGCATCGCGTCATGACGGGCCGATCGTCTATGACGAAGCAACCCGGTGTCATGTCGTAACAAACCCCCGGCAGGTACTCGACCTGCTGCGGCATCCCGGACTCGTCTGCCAGGACGTTGT